>NZ_JAFLXF010000009.1:0-211000 GCF_019891575.1 Pseudomonas sp. MIS38 | reverse complement strand
CCTGTGGGAGCGGGCTTGCTCGCGAAGGCGTCAGATCAGTCAACATCGATGCTGAATGGGCCGGCCTCTTCGTGGGCAAGCCCACTCCCACCCTGGATCGCGACCAGCCCCGAATACTTCACCCACCGCCCACCCCTGTGGGAGCGGGCTTGCTCGCGAAGGCGTCAGATCAGTCAACATCGATGCTGAATGGGCCGGCCTCTTCGTGGGCAAGCCCACTCCCACAGTTTGATTTGTGTCAGGCATTAGAGAGTGGAACGGATGACATCGCCCAACCACTCCATGAACACCCGCACCCGCAGCGGCAAATGCCGTTGCCGTGCATACAGGATTGAAATCGCCATCGCCGGCGCGGTGAACTGCGGCAGCACAGTCAGCAGCTCACCGGTGTCCAGATGGGGCTGCATGCCGGTGCGCGGCACCTGAATCAGGCCGAAGCCGCCCAGGCACGCCGACTCATAGGCATCAGTGCTGTTGACCGTGACACTGCCGGCCATCGGCAGGCGCCGCACCTGTCCGTCCTGTTCATACACAAACCCTTCCGAGCGCGAACCGAGCACACCGACGTAATGCACCAGCCGATGCTGCGCCAGATCCTCCAGCGTCTGCGGCACGCCGTAGCGTTCGAGGTACGCGGGGCTGGCGCAGTTGATCATCGGGAAGTCGCCCAAGTGCCGAGCCACCACCGATTGATCCGGCTGCGCGCCGATGCGCACCACGCAATCGAAACCCTCGCTGAGCAGATCGACACGGCGGTCGGTGCTGCTGATTTCCAGCTCCAGATTCGGGTGCCGCGCCGTGAACTCCGGCAGCAACGGCATGATCAGGCGCCGCGCGAGGATGTTCGGCATGTCGACACGAATCCGCCCGCTCAGCGACGCCGGATCCTGCCGAAACAGACCCTCGATCTCGTCCATGTGCGACAGCAGATCCTTGCTGCGTTCGTACAGCACCAGGCCGTCCTGAGTCGCCTGCACCTTGCGCGTGGTGCGTTGCAGCAGGCGGGTGCCGAGCAGGGTTTCCAGGGCCTGCACATGTTCGGAAACCGTCGAGCGCGGCAACCCGAGACTCTCGCCGGCCAGGGTGAAACTCGACAGTTCGCTGACCCGGACGAAGGTGCGCAGCAGTTCCAGTTTGTTCATGAGGACACCCGTTGATTGTTCGGCTGAGTCGATCAGTGATTCCGGTTTCAGTCTGTTTATCACCCCATGGCGGATAAATAAACTTTGCTCATCACCACTCAACGCAATCGAGGATTTCACATGAGCCGCAAAATCGCATTGATCACCGGTGCCAGCCGTGGCCTGGGCAAGAACGCCGCCCTGCACCTCGCCGCCGAAGGCGTGGACATCATCGGCACCTACAACAGCCGCGCCGATGAAGCCCAGGCGCTGGTGGCTGAACTGGAACAACGCGGCGCCAAAGCCGTGATGCTGCAACTGGATGTCGGCCGCAGCGAAACCTTTGCCGATTTCGCCTCGCGGGTTGCGCAAGCGCTGCAGCAACTGGAGCGTCCGCGCTTCGACTTCCTGATCAACAACGCCGGGATCGGTGTGCACGCGGCGTTCGCCGAGACCACCCCGGAACAGTTCGACCTGCTGATGAATATCCAGCTCAAAGGGCCGTTCTTCCTGACTCAGCAACTGCTGCCGCTGATCAATGACGGCGGGCGCATCATCAACATCTCCAGCGGCCTGACCCGCTTCAGCCTGCCGGGTTATGCCGCCTACGCGGCGATGAAAGGCGCGATGGAAGTGCTGACCCGCTATCAGGCCAAGGAACTGGGCGCGCGGCAGATCGGCGTGAATATACTGGCGCCGGGCGCCATCGAGACTGATTTTGGTGGCGGTGCGGTGCGCGACAACGCGGCGTTGAACGCGATGGTCGCGAGCAATACCGCACTGGGTCGCGCCGGGCAGCCGGATGATATTGGGGGTGCGCTGTCGATGCTGCTGGCGCCGGGTGCGCAGTGGATCAACGGGCAGCGGGTCGAGGCATCGGGCGGGATGTTCCTCTAACCCCCCCATTCACTAAAAACTTTCTTGGTAAGAGCCTCTGTGGCGAGGGGATTTATCCCCGATGGACTGCGCAGCAGGCCCTTCTTTTCTGGATAAAAAGAGGGGCCGCTACGCGCCCCATCGGGGATAAATCCCCTCGCCACAGGTTTTGCATTCGCCACAGGTTGTGCTTATCCCGCGCATACCCGGCGGGTCACGAGGCGCTCGCGCACCACGTCATACCCCCAGTGATACACATAGGTGTACGGCAGGAAGAACAGCAACACGCCGATGTCGAGCAAGAACGCCTGCCACAGGCTGACCGACAACCACCAGGCGATCAGCGGCACGCCCATCACGATCAATCCGCCCTCAAACAGCAGCGCATGGACCACCCGCGTCCAGGCGTTGTGCGCGACGTTCAGGCGCTTGAGCATGCGGTCGAAAAAGCCGTTGAACAGCACGTTCCACGCCAGCGCCAGCAGAGCGATCAGCACGGTCACCGCGCCCATGTCCAGCAGCGGTTTGTCCATGATCCACGCCAGTAACGGGGTACAGATCAGGATCGCCAGAAACTCGAAACCGATGGCCTGGAAAATACGTTCAGTGATGGATTTGTTGGCAGTCATGGCCTGACTCCTTGAGTGAAGAGGGTTGCCATAATCCGCCCTCATACCGATACTTCATAACCAATAACCATCGATCAAGGCGATAGTTCATGGCTTCGCAAGAAGTGCTGTTGGCGTTCGTGCAAGCGGCCACTCAGGGTTCGTTTTCGGCAGCGGCGCGCAAGCTGGGGCGCAGTCAGTCGACCATCAGTGCGGCAGTGGCGAGTCTTGAGATCGATCTGGATCTGGTGCTGTTCGACCGCAGCAGCCGCAAACCGACGCTGACCCCGGCCGGTCATGTGATGCTGCAACGGGCCGAGGCGATTCTGGCGGCCACCAGTCGTATGGAAATGAGCGCCCGGCAACTGGCACAAGGCGTCGAGCCGAAGCTGACCGTGGCGATTTCCGACACCTACCAGTCAGCGCGATTTGAAGCGGCACTGGTCGGCTTCGAGCAGCGTTATCCGGACCTGGAACTGGAATGCTTGATCGCCGAGTGTGACGACCTGATCGAGTTGGTCCAGCGTGGCCGCGCACACTTGGCGTTTGCCGAAATGCAGGACACCTATCCACCGGATCTGGTGACCTCGACCGTCGCCGAGCGCACTGACCTGGCGCTGTTCGTCAAAGATGATCATGTGCTGACCCGTGTCGAACGGGTCGACCAGCAGGTGCTGGAGCAGCATCGCGAGTTGCGCCTGGCGACCATCGTCAATCCCTACGACAGCCGGGCAAAGGGCCGGGTGTGGTCGGCGCCGAGTTACCTGATGCTGATGGAAATGGCGGAGATGGGCTTTGGCTGGGCGGCGCTGCCGCGCTGGCTGGTGGCGCGTTTCGGTAATGGCTCGCTGGTGGAACTGACGGTGCGCGGCTGGCCGCGGCCGGTGTATGTCGATGCGTTGTGGTCGCGGATTTATCCGCCGGGGCCGGCGGGGAGCTGGTTACTGAGCAAGATGCTGGAATAGCGGCGCGCCCATTCGCGAGCAGGCTCGCTCCCACAGTTGGAATGCGATCGCCTGTGGGAGCGGGCTTGCTCGCGAAGGGGCCGGCACTGCCAATGAATTCCTGGGATCAATCCAGTTCGCTCAGCCGCCCCTCGATAAACCGCCGCTCCGGCTCTTGCCGGGTCAGTTCCAGTGCTCGCCGATACGCCGCCCGCGCCTGCTCCACCCGGCCCAACTGCCGACAAAACTCCGCCCGCGCCGAATGCGCCAGGTGGTAATCCTGCAACTCACCGCGATCCAGAATCCCCTCGATCAGCGTCAGCCCGGCCAGCGCCCCATCGCGCTTGGCCACTGCCACCGCGCGGTTCAACTCGATCACCGGCGACGGCACCGCCCGCAACAGCACGTCATACAGCCCGACGATCTGCTGCCAATCGGTTTCTGCCGGTGACGGCGCTTCGGCATGCACCGCGGCAATCGCCGCTTGCAGGCAATACGGCCCGAACCTTCGGGTGGTCAGCGCCCGCTCCACCAGCGCACAACCTTCAGCAATCAACCCGGCATCCCAGCGCGAGCGATCCTGGTCATCCAGCAGCACCAGTTCACCACTGGGTGACGTGCGCGCCGGCCGACGTGATTCGTGCAACAGCATCAACGCCAGCAGGCCCATGACCTCCGGTTCCGGCAGCAGCTCCATCAGCAACCGCCCAAGCCGAATCGCCTCGCGGGTCAGATCCTCACGGGTCAGCTCGGCGCCCATCGATGCCGAATAGCCTTCGTTGAACACCAGATAAATCACCCGCAACACGCTGTCGAGGCGCTCGGGCAGTTCGCTCAGGCTCGGCACTTGGTAAGGGATTTTTGCATCGCGAATCTTCGCCTTGGCACGGACGATGCGCTGGGCAATCGCCGCCGGTGCCGAGAGAAACGCGCGGGCGATTTCCTCGGTGGTCAGGTCACAGACTTCACGCAGGGTCAGCGGCACTTGCGCATCCGCCGCCAGCGCCGGGTGACAGCAGGTGAAGATCAGCCGCAGGCGGTCGTCTTCCACGTCTTCGCCACTCCAGTCGGCCTGTTCCAGTTCTTCGAGCTGCGCCAGCAACAGCGGCTGCGAGGCCTTGAACCGGGCGCGCCGGCGCAATACATCGATGGCCTTGAAACGCCCAGTGGACACCAGCCAGGTACGCGGATTGTCCGGTACACCGTCGCGCTGCCAGCGCTCGACCGCGACGAAGAACGCCTCGTGCAAGGCTTCTTCGGCGAGGTCGAAATCCCCGAGCAGACGAATCAGGGTCGCCAGAATCCGCCGCGAGTCTTCGCGATAGACCTGCTCGACCCGCGCCCGGACTTCAGACATTCAACTGCCGCACCGGACGCACTTCAACGCTGCCGACCCGGGCCGCCGGAATATTGCCGGCGACCTGAATCGCTTCGTTGAGATCCTTGGCATCGATCAGGTAGAAACCGGCCAGTTGCTCCTTGGTTTCAGCGAACGGGCCGTCGGTGATCGACAGCTTGCCGTTGCGCATCCGGACGGTGGTTGCGGTCTGCACCGACTCCAGCGCTTCGGCCGCGACCATCCGCCCGCTGCCCTGAATCGACTCGGCGTAGGCCCAGCACTCGGCGTCTTCCGGGCTGTCGGGCGAGTTGTGCAGCAGGCGCTCATCGCTGTAGACCAGGCATAAATACTTCATGGTTTTCTCCTGATTCGAACGGATCAACTATGGCTGAAGATCAGGGTTGTACATCGAACAGCGTGCTGCCGCTCATCGGATCGAACGGTGCCGACCAGTGCTCGTGAGCGATTTTCCACGTCCCGCCGACCTGCCGATAGCACGCGGTGGCGCGCATCCAGCAGCTCTGGGTTTCGCCCTTGTCGTTTGTGCCGCCGCAATGCGTTACCCAATGGGCGAAGGCGAGGTTGTCGGCGGTCTCGATGGCGATCTCGTGAAACTCGAAAACGTGCGGGCCGGAACACATCTCCATGCAGGCTTCCCAGTGGGCACGGTAGGCCGCTTTGCCCTTGAATTGCAGGGCCTTGATCGCATCGAAGGAGACGATGTCGTCGGTGTACAACGTCATGACCTTGTCGACGTTCTTGGTCATTACCGCGTCGCGGTAGGTGTTGATCAGGGTCTGGATTTCAGTCTGTGCGCTCATGGTGTTCTCCGTGGTTTTTGTGCTGAAGACACCCTTAGTCGTTCGGCCATCGTACGGATCGACAGACGAAACAAAAAATTTCCGCCGAACACAAAATCGCTAGAATCCGAGGCTCATCTTTGTAGGAAAAAGGAAATTCCCGTGTCAGCCCAACTCGTGCCGTACGACAGCCTGAACGCCTTGCAGCGTCAGCAGGTCGAGGCGATTGAAATCCATCCCGAGCAGATCAAATTTTCCGGCGACATTCACGGCGCGTTGCACACGCTGCTGTCCAGACCCGGCCCCGGCGTCAAAGGTTTCGCGCTGCTGGCCGATCAGGTGCCGGTGGCTTTTCTGCTGCTCAAGCGCCCACCGGTGTTGCCGGACTGGGCCGATGAACACAGCGCCACCCTGCACGCCTTGCAGGTCGATCACCGCGCCCAGGGCAAAGGTTACGGCAAGGCTTGCCTGCAAGCGTTGCCCGAGGTGGCGCGTGAAGCATGGCCGGAGATCAAGGGGCTGGAACTGTCGGTGGATGCCGATAACGATGCCGCCATCGCGCTGTACGCCAAACACGGTTTCGTCGACAGCGGCGAAGCGTACAAGGGCCGGATCGGTTACGAGCGGCGTATGGGACTGTTTTTCTAAGTCATCGAGGGATGCACGATGATCGATTCAATCGAAGCACTGGAAGCTATTTACGGCCTGCCCCACGACCGCGCGGTGCGCAAGCAGATCGGTTTTCTCAACGAGGATTATCAGGCGATGGTGCGCCTGTCGCCGCTGGTGATCATCAGCTCGGTGGGCGCCGACGGTCTCGACAATTCGCCGCGCGGTGACAAAGCCGGGTTCGTGCGGATCATTGACCAAAAAACCCTGGCCCTGCCGGACCGCCCGGGCAACAACCGCATCGATACCCTGCGCAATGTGCTGCACGATCCTCGGGTGTCGTTGCTGTTCATCATTCCGGGGATCGGCGAGACGTTGCGGGTCAATGGCACCGCGACCATCAGCGCCGATCCTGAGCTGCTGGAAAGCTTTGCGGTGAACGGCAAACCGGCGAAAACGGTGTTGCTGGTGACGGTAGAGGCGGCGTTTTTCCACTGCTCGAAAGCCTTTGTGCGCTCTGACGCCTGGAACCCGGAAACCCACCTGCCGCGCTCGGCCCTGCCCTCTGCGGGCGCGTTTCACAAGCGTTTGAACGACGGGCAGTTCGATGCCGAAACTTATGACCGCGAAGCACCGAAAAGAGTAAGCGACACTCTCTACTGACACCTATCAACGAGTCACCACTGCTCCCCTGTGGGAGCGGGCTTGCCCGCGAAGGCGTCGTGTCAGATAAATCATTGGCAACTGACACACCGCCTTCGCGAGCAAGCCCGCTCCCACATTGGGCTTGTAGCGATTTTCAGAGGGTCAGGATCATCTCGTGCCACGCCATCCCGCCATGGTCGGACTCCGACGGCTTGATGTAGGCAAAGCCGAACCCGGCATACAGCGCAATGTGCTTCTCCTTGCACATCAGATGAATCGTCGCCTTGTCCATCCCGCGCATGCGCTCGATGAACTCGGCCATCAGTCGCTTGGCCAGGCCCTGCCCCTGATAGTCCGGGTGCACCACCACCGACATGATCACCACGTTCGGCCCTTGCGGATCGTGACCGATCAGCTCCTTGAACGCCTCGTCGGACATCTGCACATCAAACGCCGCGCCCGAGTTGATGAACCCGGCGACTACGCCGTCTACTTCGGCGACGATGAAACCCTCGGGCCAGGTGGCGATGCGCGTGGCGATCTTCTCGCGAGTGGCGGCTTCATCGCCTTCGTAGGCAACGGTTTCGATGGCGTAGCAGCGATCCAGGTCGGTGGCGGTGACGTTGCGGATGACGGTGTTCATGGCAGCTCGAAAATCAACGGAGAAAAGTGCGCAAAGCATAAAGGAATAAGGTGTTCATATCGATCCGCGCGGGGGGCGTAAAGCCTGCGTATAAGCGCTTTTCTTCGTGCCGCTGACGGGCTATTCCTGCGCTGTGTCTCTGATCACCCTTGGGGGTAACCGCTTATGAGCAGCGTTGAAATCGGCCTGTTGATGGTGTTGGGCATCAGTACGTTCGGCTTTATCACCCTGGGCATCGACCTGTTGCGGGCGCGACGGCTGGGCAAGGGCAAGCGCGGTTGAACAACATGAGGCGGATCAGTGATCCGCCTCATCGTCATGGACTCAGGCTTTGCTGTCGACCGGTACGCAGATTTCCAGTTTGCCGGTGTGCTGTCGCGGATTGAAATCGGCGCTGTAGCGCTCCAGCTCCGGTGCATTCAGGTACACGTAGTGAGAGGTCGGCAGCCAGGTCTTGTAGATGTATTGCAGGGTTTGCGGCAACTGGTCGAGCGGGCCCTTGTGCTCGAACACCGCGTACTGCCGGGGCAGCACTTCGACCCACTGGTAGACCTTCTGGTCGAGGTCATCGAGCTTGCTGATTTCCACCCCGGCGATGTAGTCGAAGCCACCCTTGTCGTCGAAATTGCTGCAGACGCCGTAGGTCACTTCGTTTTTTTGTCCCTGTATCTTTCCCAGGTGCGGCAAGAACTTTTCCCACAGCGCGGGGATGTCCTTGGCCGTGTCCTGGGTAAATCGACCACGAAATCCCGCGATCAGCAGGAAGTGTCCATGTTCGAAGCGAGGTTCCGCCACTTCGACGCGTTTTTGCTCATCCATGACTCGACTCCTGGAACAAAATTAGGGGTTCGGCTGCTGAGTATAGAAGCCAAACCCGATTCACAATGTCACAAGGCGTGCAACTGGTCGGCAGCGCCGGAGCCAACGAACTCGTTATAACCGGATACGATCACGTAAACCGCGAAATAGCAGAAGATCGCCGCCGACGCCATGTAGGAATAGCGCAACAGCTTGTCGCCGAGCAACTTGCCGCCGTGGCTCGCGGCAAAGCACAGACCGGCCGACCACAGCAGGCCGGCGCAGAGAAAACCGCCGAGAAACAGCGCCGAGCTGAGCGGACCACCGCCACCGGAACGGGCGATCAGGGTGCCGCCAACCGCGGCGAACCACAGAATCGCGCTAGGCGAGGACATAGCGAGGAAGATCCCGCGGAAGAATTCCTTGCGATGCGAGTTCTGCCCGACATCCGCGGTCGCTGCCAACTGCGCTTCGTGGTGAATCGCCGAATAGATCATCTTCGCCGCAAAGTAGATCAGCAGCGCCGACCCGCCGATCCACAGCACCCAGCGCACGCTTTCGTACTGCAGCAGCACGGTCATCCCGGCCAGCGCCAGCACTGCGTAGATCAGGTCGCCGACGCAAGTGCCGAGGCCCAGCGCGAAGCCCTGAAAGTAACCGCGCTGCATCGCCAGGGTGATCATCGCGATGTTGGCTACGCCGATGTCCAGGCACAGCGAAAGGCTCAGCAAGAAGCCGCTGGTGAATTCCATTAAGCATTTCCTTGGAAAAAATTATTGTCGTGCACGCTGGACAGTCTGCCATCGCTGCCCTTATCTTCCGCCACAGGTCACCGCAGTGACCAGCGTCGCTCGGACGGTTCCGGGCGCTTACGTTATCCGAGGCAACAATGGCTGAACAAGGTTCGCCGCGCCGCTTTGCGCGCATAGATCGACTCCCCCCTTACGTTTTCAACATCACCGCCGAGCTGAAGATGGCCGCGCGGCGTCGTGGTGAAGACATCATCGACTTGAGCATGGGCAATCCCGACGGGGCCACACCGCCGCACATCGTCGAAAAACTCGTACAAGTTGCCCAACGTGAAGACACCCACGGTTACTCCACGTCCAAGGGCATTCCGCGCCTGCGCCGGGCGATTTCCAACTGGTACAAGGAACGCTACGCGGTCGATATCGACCCGGAAAGCGAAGCCATTGTCACCATCGGTTCCAAGGAAGGCCTGGCGCATTTGATGCTGGCCACCCTGGATCAGGGCGACACGGTGCTGGTGCCGAACCCGAGCTACCCGATTCACATCTACGGCGCAGTGATTGCCGGCGCCCAGGTGCGTTCGGTACCGCTGGTGCCGGGCGTGGACTTCTTCGATGAACTGGAGCGGGCGATTCGCGGTTCGATCCCCAAGCCGAAAATGATGATCCTCGGTTTCCCGTCCAACCCCACCGCGCAGTGCGTGGAGCTGGATTTCTTCGAACGGGTGATCGCCCTCGCCAAGCAGTACGACGTACTGGTGATTCACGACCTGGCTTACGCCGATATCGTCTACGACGGCTGGAAAGCCCCGTCGATCATGCAGGTGCCCGGCGCCAAGGACATCGCAGTGGAGTTTTTCACCCTGTCCAAGAGCTACAACATGGCGGGCTGGCGCATTGGTTTCATGGTCGGCAACCCGGAGCTGGTCAACGCCTTGGCCCGGATCAAGAGCTACCACGACTACGGCACCTTTACTCCGCTGCAAGTGGCGGCGATTGCCGCGCTGGAAGGCGATCAGCAATGCGTGCGCGACATCGCCGAGCAGTATCGCCAGCGCCGTAACGTGCTGGTCAAAGGCCTGCATGAACTGGGCTGGATGGTCGAGAATCCGAAAGCGTCGATGTACGTCTGGGCGAAGATTCCCGAGGCGTACGCGCATCTGGGTTCGCTGGAATTCGCCAAGAAGCTGCTGGCCGAGGCCAAGGTCTGCGTCTCGCCGGGGGTGGGTTTTGGTGAGTATGGCGATGATCACGTGCGCTTCGCGCTGATCGAAAACCAGGACCGGATTCGTCAGGCGGTGCGCGGGATTCGCGGGATGTTCCGGGCGGATGGCCTGGCCCCGAAAACCACTGCCTGACACCTACCCCCCCCCTGTGGGAGCGGGCTTGCTCGCGAAGACGTCGTGTCAGTCAACATTTTCAGCGACTGATACACCGCTTTCGCGAGCAAGCCCGCTCCCACAGGGGTAATGCATTCATCCTGATATCGTCGTGCACAAAAAAACCGCATCGCTGCGGTTTTTTTGTGTCTGCAAGAAGCTGCTTAGACGAACAGCGACAACAGCAGGATAAAGCCCAGGCCCACCACCGACAGAATGGTTTCCATCGCGGTCCAGGTCTTGAAGGTTTCGGCCACGGTCATGTTGAAGTACTGCTTCACCAGCCAGAAGCCGGCGTCGTTCACATGAGACAGGATCAACGAACCGGCACCGGTGGCCAGCACCAGCAGCTCACGGTTGACGCCCGGGATCATCCCCACCACCGGCACCACGATGCCCGCGCCCGTGATAGTCGCCACGGTGGCCGAACCGGTAGCAATACGAATCACCGCCGCCACCAGCCACGCCAGCAGGATCGGCGAAATCTGCGCGCTGACCGCCATGTGGCCGATCACGTCGCCCACACCACTGGTCACCAGCATCTGCTTGAAGCCACCACCGGCACCGATGATCAGGATGATCGCGGCGGTCGGCGCCAGGCTCGCGTCCAGCCACTTGAGCATCTGCTGCGAACCGATGCCCTGCTTGTGACCGAAGGTGTACAGCGACAGCAGCAAGGCCAGCAGCAGGGCCGAGATCGGGTGACCGATCATGTCCATCCAGGTGCGGAAGAAGTGACCGTCCGGCAGCGCCACGTCAGCGAAGGTTTTCAGCAGCATCAGGAACACCGGCAGCAGCACGGTGATCAGGGTGATGCTGAAGCTCGGCAACTTGGTTGAGTCGTCGCTTTCACGGGCCAGTTGATCGACCAGCTCCTGATTCGGCGTGCCGGGAATGTGCTTGGCGATGAAGGTACCGAAGATCGGACCGGCAATGATGGCGGTCGGCAGCGCAACGATCAGACCGTAGAGGATGGTCTTGCCGATGTCGGCGCCGAACACGCCGATCGCCAGCAGCGGGCCCGGGTGCGGCGGCACCAGACCGTGTACCGCGGACAGGCCGGCGAGCAGCGGGATACCGATCTTGATGATCGACACACCGGTGCGGCGGGCAACGATGAACACCAGCGGAATCAGCAGCACGAAGCCGATTTCGAAGAACAGCGGGATACCGACGAGGAACGCGGCGAACATCATTGCCCACTGCACCTTGTCCTTGCCGAAGGCGCGGATCAGGGTCTGCGCGATCTGATCGGCACCACCGGATTCGGCCATCATTTTGCCGAGCATGGTGCCCAGCGCGAGGATGATGCCGACGAAACCGAGTACACCACCGAAGCCGTCCTGGAACGCCTTGATGATGGTGCCGATCGGCATGCCGGACGTCAGGCCGAGGAACGCGGCCGCGATGGTCAGCGAGATAAAGGGGTGAATCTTGAATTTGGTGATCAGGATAATCAGGCCGATTACCGTGACCACTGCATCGAGCAGCAGGTAGGCGTCGTGGGACATGCCAAACATTGGGGGTGTCTCCTGGCTTGTTGTTGTTATTAAAGCGGGTTAAACAGAATTCGTGAGGACAGCGCTAGCTCTTTCAACACACTCATACCGCCTGTTTCAGACCATGGGCCTGCCACCAGACGTGCGCCTGGGCCGCCAGTTCTTCAACGCTGTGGATCGAAGCATTCAGTGCCAGGGTCAACGGCTCGCCGACTGGTGATTCGAGGGTGGCGAACTGGCTTTCGATCAACGTTGCCGGCATAAAGTGGCCTGGGCGATGCGATACGCGGTCGGCGGCGACTTCAGGGGTCAGCTCAAGAAACACGAAGCCCAGGCCCGGCAAAGCACTGCGCAGCACTTCGCGATAACTGTGTTTAAGGGCCGAGCAGGTCAGCACCGGGCGTTTACCCGATGCATCGACCCGACGCAGTTCATCGCACAGGCTGTCGAGCCAGCCGGCACGGTCGTCGTCGTTCAGGGGGATCCCCGCGCTCATCTTTTCGATGTTGGCGGCCGGATGAAAAGTATCGCCTTCAATGGCAGTGGCGCCGCTCAATTGGCACAGGGCCTCGCTGACGCACGTCTTGCCGCAACCGGCAACGCCCATGATGACCAGGGCGGTGATGGGATGACTCATATAACACCTCAGCGCGCAGACAGCGCTACCTTTGCTAGCTATGACTCTAGTGCACAGGCAGAAGTTGCCGACGCCTTCTTGTCGTTTTTTTGGGTTGCAGCAGGTTTGTTCCCAACGCCAAAAAGCGAAGATCAGGCAGGACCTCGCTTACGCATTTGCAGCTGCATCAGGACAGCGCTACCTTAGTGCCTTGATTTTTGTTTGGCAAGCCGCCCGATGACCACCCCTAAGAACGATAAAAATACCCGCACCACCGGCCGTCCCACCCTTAATGAAGTTGCCCGCCTCGCCGGCGTGAGCCCGATTACCGCCTCCCGCGCCTTGCGCGGGGTCAGCACGGTCGCCACGGAACTGGTGGAAAAAGTGCAGAAAGCCGCGCTTGAACTCAACTACGTGGTCAACCCTGCCGCCCGCGCATTGGCCTCGGCGCAGAGCCATTCAGTGGTGGTGCTGGTGCCATCGCTGTCCAACCTGTTGTTCATCGATACGCTGGAAGCCATTCATCGGGTGCTGACACCCAAGGGCTTCGAAGTGCTGATCGGCAACTTCCACTATTCGCGCGATGAAGAAGAGAACCTGCTGCGCAACTACATGGCTTATCAGCCGCGTGGTTTGCTGCTGACCGGGTTTGATCGCACGGAAAGTTCGCGGCGGATGATCGAGGCCAGCAATATTCCCTGCGTGTACATGATGGAACTGGACAGCGCTGCCGGCGTGAATTGTGTGGGTTTCTCGCAGCTCAATGCCGGCGAAACTGCTGCCGAACATTTGCTCTCGCGCGGTCGCAAGCGTCTGGCCTACATCGGTGCGCAACTGGATCAGCGCACCTTGTTGCGCGGTGAAGGTTTCCGCAAAGCCCTGCAAAAGGCCGGTCGCTACGACCCGGATCTGGAAGTGCTGACCCCGCGCGCCTCGTCCGTGGGCCTGGGCGGTGAGCTGTTCCTGCAACTGCTGGCAGCGCATCCGGATGTGGATGCAATCTTCTTCGGCAACGACGACCTGGCGCAGGGTGCGCTGCTGGAGGCGCTGCGCAACGGGATCAAGATCCCCGAGCAGGTGGCGATTCTCGGCTTCAACGATTTGCCGATGTCCGAACACATGGTGCCGCGCCTGAGCAGCATCAACACCCCACGCGAGGCGATCGGCCGGCGTGCGGCGGAGCAGATGTTGACGTTGATGGCGGGCAACAGCGTGGCGCGACCGGTTGAGGATATGGGTTTTGAATTGAAGATTCGCGAGAGCACCTGAAACCTCCTACAAGGATCGCCTGCACACTGCAAAATCCTGTGGGAGCGGGCTTGCTCGCGAAAGCGGTGGATCAGTCAGCACATACTTTTCTGACACACCGCCTTCGCGAGCAAGCCCGCTCCCACAGGAGATCTGTGTCGGGTTCAGTGGCCGAGCAATTCGACGAGGGCCAACGCGCCCTTTTGCAACGGCTGGCTCTTGAGCCACACCGCGTGCACCGGCAGTACCAGGCCGTTTTCGATGTTGCGAAAATTCAGTCGCTTCAAGCGCCCGCTGTCCAGCCACGGCTGCACCACCGACAACGGGAAATTGCCCCAGCCCAGCCCTGCCTCGACCATCTCCAGCGCAGTCTCCAGGGTGTCGGTGCGCCAATGCGATTCGGCCACCAGCGGCCGGGTTTCGCTGATCGGCAAGTCGCGACTGGCGACGAAGATCTGCCGCACATGCACCAGGTCTTCGAGAAACAGATCCTGCCCCTGCAACAACGGACTGTCCGCCGCCAGCGTGGCGATCATCCGTTCGCTGCCGACAAACTGAAAACGCTCCAGCACGTTCATGCTCAACCCGGCAAACGCCAGACACACGCTGACGCGGCCACTGTGCAGCATCGCCAGCACATCGTCCTGCGGCGCGGTCAGCACTTCGATGTCGAGCAAAGGATGACGCTCGGCAATCACCTTGATCGCGGCGAGCAAGCGGCGCCGGTCAATGTCCGCGACCACGCCAATCGACAGCTTGCTCTCCAGCCCCAGGGACAACTCCACCGCGTGCACCTGCAGTTGCTTAAGCTGCTCGGCAATCAGCCGCGCGTGGGGCACCAGTGACAGCGCCATCGCTGTCGGCTGCGGTTCGCGGTGGCTGCGATCGAACAAGGCATAGCCAAGCTCCGCCTCAAGGTTGCCGATGCCCATGCTGACCGCGGAAGGTACCCGGCCCAAAGCGCGGGCGGCTGCAGAGAAGGAGCCGCGCTCAATCACGGCGAGGAACAATTCGATGCTGTCGCTGTTGAAATTCAAACCACCACCTATCACCAAAACTGAAAGCTACTGACTTTTTCTGTCACGCCTATTGAAGCTATCTTTTGCCGTCTCCGCCAGTCTCGCTGGCCAACACGTTGCAAGAAAGAGGCAAATCTCCATGCAAGGCGTCAAACGCAAACTGGTCTACGTGTCGCTCTACGAAGTGATCGGCATGACCTTCTCCGCCCTCGGCCTAGCGCTGTTGTCCGGCACGTCGCCCGGCAGCACAGGCCCGCTGGCGGTGATCATCACCACCATCGCGGTGACCTGGAATTTCATCTACACCTCGCTGTTCGAGCACTGGGAAAGCCGCCAGCAGTCACGCACCCGCACGGTCAAACGGCGCATCGCCCACGCCGTAGGTTTCCAACTGACGCTGATCGTGTTCCTGATTCCGCTGATCGCCTGGTGGATGAACATCAGTCTGGTGCAGGCGTTCCTGTTGGATCTGGCGCTGATCATCTTCATCCCGTGCTACACGTTCGCCTTTAACTGGCTGTTCGATCGCCTCTTCGGCTTGCCGGCGTCGGCGCTGCCCGATTCGACTGCTGCGGCATAAATCGTTAATTGGTAAGCAGTTATTGCAAGAAATCGGCGGTTCTCCGAGGCTAACCGCCGAAATTCACAATCCATCAACTCCGATAGCAGGCTAAGCTTTTCCATCAATAAAAAATGGATCCGCAGATGACTGCTCACGCCCCCGCCGCCGCGCAAAACGACGGCATCGACCCGATACGCGCCGCCGAGATTTCCGCCCGCATCGACCGCCTGCCCGCCGTCGCCACCATCTGGCGATTGGTCGCGTTGTTGTCGATTGGCGGTTTCTTCGAACTCTACGATTTGTTCCAGACCGCCTACATCAGTCCGGGGCTGATCCGTGACGGGATATTCGCCACCGGCAATCAGGGCGTGTTCGGCTTCTCCGATCAGGCGGCGTTCGCGTCGGCGACCTTCCTCGGCCTGTTCCTCGGCGCGAGCCTGCTCAGTCCGTTGGCCGATCGATTCGGCCGTCGCGCGATCTTCACCTTTGCGCTGGTCTGGTACACCGTGGCCACGGTGCTGATGGGCATTCAAAGCTCGGCGTTGGGCATCATCTGCATGCGCTTTCTGGTGGGCATCGGCCTCGGTATCGAGCTGGTGACCATCGACGCCTACCTCTCGGAACTGGTGCCCAAACGCATGCGCAGTTCGGCGTTTGCCTTCGCGTTTTTCGTACAGTTTCTCTCGGTGCCGGCAGTGGCACTCATGTCCTGGTGGCTGGTGCCGCAGGCGCCGTTCGGTGTGTCCGGCTGGCGTTGGGTGGTGTTGGCGAGCGCGGTGTTTGCACTGTTCATCTGGTGGCTGCGCAAGCGTCTTCCCGAGTCGCCACGCTGGCTGGCGCAACATGGGCGTTTCGATGAAGCGAACAGGATTCTCGACGACATCGAAGCCCGCTGCGAGAAGGATTACCGCCAACCGCTGGACGCTCCAGAAACGGTGCCCGTCGATGTCGAGGGCAAGGGTCGCTTCGCCGACATCTGGCAGCCGCCATATCGGCGTCGCGCATTGATGCTGATCGTGTTTCACGTGTTCCAGGCGATCGGTTTCTTCGGTTTTGGTAACTGGCTGCCGGCGTTGCTTTCCGGCCAGGGTGTGAGCGTCACCCACAGCCTGATGTACGCGTTTATCATCACCCTCGCCTACCCGCTCGGGCCGTTGCTGTTCGTCAAGTTCGCCAACCGTTTCGAGAACAAATGGCAGATCGTCGGCTCAGCCCTCGGCGCGATGACCTTCGGCACTCTGTTCGCGTTGCAGACCAGCGCCTTCGGCCTGATCGTCTGCGGAGTGATGATCACCTTTTGCAATGCGTGGCTGAGCTTCAGTTATCACTCGTACCAGAGCGAACTGTTCCCGACCAACATCCGCGCCCGGGCGGTGGGCTTCTGTTATTCGTTCAGTCGCTTGTCGACGGTGTTCAGCAGCCTGTTGATCGGGCTGTTCCTCGACAACTTCGGCACGCCCGGGGTGCTCGCGTTCATTGTCAGCAGCATGCTGATCGTGATGCTGACCATCGGCTGGTTCGGCCCGCGCACGCGCAATCTGGCGCTAGAAAACATTGCCCACCGCTGAGGCTACACGGTCATCCTCTGCCGCCCGACGGCAAGGGATGACCGCTTTGTTGCACATGCCAGATCACTAACACGTTGAAATAAAAGAACTTTCTTTAAAGGCACGATAATTGCTAGGATATGCCCGTCAGCAATTATCCAAAGGTCTCCATCATGATGTTGGTCAGTGCCAAACAGCAGCAGCTCATCCACCTGCCCAAGCGGCTGGCGGATGACGCGACCACGACCGCCGCTGCCGGTCTGCAAAGCGGCCTGCACGGCGCCATGCTGCAATCGCTGCAGAACCAGGCCCAGTCGCAGGCGACCGACGCGACCTCCAAGGTTGAGGATTCGGCCACGCAGATCGCCACCCAGCAAGTGGCCGCCGCCACGCGCATCAGCGATAACGTCGACGAAGCCTTCGCCAAGACCCGTGTCGGCCTGCAAACCACCGACGCCACGGCGGCCGGCACCACCACCGGGACCTCGGCCACTGACGCGTTCAAGGACTACATGAGCAAGTCGCCGGAACAGCGCCTGCGCGACAGTATCCTTCAGAGCATGGGCATCACCGAAGACGACATCAAAGCCATGCCGCCGGAGAAACAACTGGCCATCGGCAAAGAGATCGCCGAGCGTCTGCAGGACAAGATGAAGCTGGCGCAAGCGGAAAAAGACAACGGCAATGACGTCAAGGACAGCGACAAACTGGCGAACAAGTTTCTCGCTTCGCTGTGACCTGAAGGTTGCTTAGAAACCAATGTAGGAGTGAGCCTGCTCGCGATTGCGGTGTGTCAGTCACTGGATCAGTAACTGACGCACCGCAATCGCGAGCAGGCTCACTCCTACCGTTGTTGATGGGTGTCAGTTCAGCTGCAACGTCGCATTGAACTGCCCGATCGCATCCACCACATGCCGTGATCCCTGCTGAATCTCCAGAATCACCTCCCCCGCCTCGTTCGCCAGTTCCACACCCAGCCCGGTGCGGCTCAGGCTTGACTGCATGCTCGACACCGCGCTCAGCGACAGGTCATGGTTTTTGCGCACCACTTCGACAATCTCCAGGGTCGCCTGACTGGTCCGTGCCGCGAGACTGCGCACCTCGTCCGCCACCACCGCAAAACCGCGTCCGTGTTCACCGGCTCGCGCCGCTTCGATGGCCGCGTTGAGCGCCAGCAGGTTGGTCTGGTCGGCGATGCCGCGGATGGTCTGGACGATGGTGCCGATGATGTCCGACTGCTTGCTGACCGCATCGATGCTCAGCGCCGCCTCATTTAGGTCGCGGGAAATGTCCTGAATGATCTGCACCGTCTGCTGCACCACCTGTGAGCCCTTTTGCGCGCAGGCGTCGTTTTGTACCGAGGTGCTGTGGGCCGATTCCGCGGCGTTCTGCAAGGTAGTCATCTGCTGGGTGATGTCGCTGGCGAACTTCACCACTTTGTACAAACGGCCCTTGGTGTCGAACAGCGGGTTGTACGAGGCTTCGAGATAAACCATCTGTCCGGACTTGTTCTTGCGCTCGAAACGGTGCGAGTGATATTCGCCGCGATTGAGCGATGCCCAGAATGCCTTGTATTGCGCCGACTCGGATTCGGAACGGTGACAGAACATGCTGTGGTGATGGCCAACGATTTCGTTGAGCGAGTACTGCATGGTTTTCAGAAAGTTGTCGTTGGCGGTAATCACGTTGCCGTCCGGGGTGAACTCGATCACCGCCATCGAACGGCTGATCGCCGCCAGCATGCTTTCTTCTTCGTGCTCTTTGTTGACCCGGGCGGTGATATCCGACGCGACCTTGATGACACTTTTGACTTGTTTGTCCGGGCCGTACACCGGCATGTAACTGGCTTCGAGCCAGATCTCCTTGCCGGACTTGTTCAAGCGCAGAAACGTGCCACTGATCGGCTCACCCCGGGCCAGGTCGCGCCACAATCTGGCGTACTCCTCGCTGCGGTAAAACGCTTCTTCGCAAAACACCCGGTGATGTTTTCCCCGCACTTCCTCAGCGCTGTAACCCATGGTCTTGCAGAAGTTTTCGTTGGCATCCAGAACAATGCCTTCGGGGGTAAATTCGATCATCGCCATCGAACGGCTGATCGCTTCGAGCTTGGCGTTGGCTTCGGTCAAGGCGCAGCTGAAACGCTCGATTTCCTGCAGGTCAGCCTTGTGATGTAGGTTGAACATGGTTGTATCACCTTCCGCGCGGTCTTTTGATTTGATGAAAGTCAGGTCTTTCAGCATCCACCACTACGTTCCACAGAACAGGCACACGCATTCCTCCACGGGAGGAAGTTGTCAGGTGATAAATGATGTTTTAATCCGAGGGTCCATGCAGCAACGCTCTAATCAAGACATCCTTCTCTTGATAGCCCAGCAGCGGGCCAGCCCTAACGTGCAGAAAACTTCCATGTACAACTTGCTCCTTGTTGGTTCAGTGTCCGGTGCCTTGGGTTGCGCACTCTGGCAGCGTTGAAATCACGGCTAACAGATGACGGTCGACATAGTTAGTTACAGCTAGCATAGCCAGCGCCATGCCGTGCGCAAGGCCACTAGTCGGCCAGTATCTGGCACTTTTTGCACAAGAAACGGTTCAGCGAGCTGTCGCGACTGCCGTCTCCGCCACCAGATCCAGCAATGCCTGCACCGTCGCTGACGGCGTCTGCCCCGAAGGCAGCACCAGCGAAAACACCCGTTCGATACGTGGCTGCAAGGCAATCACGCGCAAGCCCTGACGCTCGGCCGGCAAGGTCATTTCCGGCACCAGGGTCACGCCGAGATTTTCCCGCACCAACGTGAAGGCGCTGCTCCATTCGCGCACCTCGACCCGCACGTCCTGCAACTGCAACCCGGCTTCAGCGGCGAGGCTGCGGGCGTTGGTCGAGCAACCGCCGGTGGCCAGCACAAAGGGCAGCGCCGTCAGTTCTTGCAGGCTGACGCCCTGCTCGATCCCCCGCAGCGCCAAAGGGTGCCCTGCCGGCACGACCGCCACCCATTCATCACGGCCCAACGGCCCGGCATTGCGCTCGGGCGCCGGGTTGAGCACCACACCAACATCCACCAGACCGGCCGCCAGCAAGGTTTCCACCTCGTCGTCGCTGACCTCCAGCGCCACCACTTCGATCCCCGGATACAGCCGATTGAACTGGCGCAACAGCGGCGGCAGAAAACTCGCCAGCACCATGGGAAAACTCGCCAGACGAATTGTCCCGCGCAGCATCGGGCGCACGCTGTCGACGGTCTGGCGAATGGTCTCTAGGGCGCCGAGCATCAGCCGCGCCTGCTCGATCACCGGCAGGCCGATGGCGGTGGGCAAGGTCTGTCGGCTTTCGCGGCTGAACAGTTGCACGCCGAGGGTTTCCTCCATCAACGCCAAAGCCTGGCTCGCGCCGGACTGGGTCATGCCGACCCGCTCGGCCGCGCGGGTGATGTTGCCGTGATCGGCGACGGCGACCACCAGCCGCCAATGCATCAGGTTCATCATGGCAGTAGCTGTCCTTATGGCTGCTTTCTGAAAGATTAATTTTATCGAAGGTGCGGCGCACTATGACACTGGCGCCAAATCCCCACCAGAGAGCTGCCGATGAAGCTGTATTACGCCCCGCAAGCCTGTTCACTGGCGCCGCACATTGTGCTGCGCGAACTGAAACTGCCCTTCGTGCTGATCCGCGTCGACAATCGCAGCAAGCGCACGGCCAGCGGCGAAGACTTTCTCGCGATCAATCCCAAGGGCTACGTCGCGGCCCTGCAACTGGACGACGGCGCGGTGCTGACCGAAGGCCCGGTGATCCTGCAATATCTGGCGGATCTTCAACCACAGTCAGGGCTGGCGCCGGCGCCCGGCAGTTTCGAACGGCTGCGTTTGCAGGAGTGGCTGAATTTCATTTCCAGCGAGATTCACGGCAGCCTCGGCGCGCTGTTCGATGAGCGGTTGCCGGCCGAGGTGATCAAGGAGAAGTTGTTCAAGCGTTTTGCGGTGTTGGTCAGGGTGCTGGAGCAGCAGGAGTATCTGTTGCCGAGCGGCTTCAGCGTCGCGGATGCTTTGTTGTTTGTGGTGCTGCGCTGGGCCGGGTTGTTCGGGATCGAACTGGCGCAGTGGCCGGCACTGGCGCGGTTTCAGGCGCGCGTCGAGCAGCGGCCGACCGTGATCGCGGCGTTGGCGGCGGAAGCGGCGTAAGTCTTTAGATCATTCGCGAGCAAGCCCGCTCCCACACTGGATTTGTGGCGTGCACGATCCCCCTGTGGGAGCGGGCTTGCTCGCGAAGGCGTCCGTTCAAACAACGCAGATCAACCGGGAGAAACTCAAAGCCCCGCCGTCACCTTGCTCGCCACCTCACCCGGCACCCACGCCCTCCACACCTGCGGCTGATCGCGTAAAAATGCTTCGGCTACCTGCCGTGGTGGCTGGCGTTTTTCGCTCATCCCGGCCAGCGTCTGGTTCAGCAGATCAATCGGCAAATCGACTTTCTCGAAGAACGACACCAGCTCCGGGTATTGCGCCTTGAACGGCGCCGACACGCCAATCGCCAGGCTGGCCGGCATCGAGCGGGTGCCCTTGGGATTCGGGTTGTTGGCATCGGCCAGGGTTTTCCAGGCTTCAGCATCGAACGGTGGCTCTTCGAGCTTCACCAGTTTGAAGCGCCCGAGCAGCGGCGTCGGCGACCAGTAATAGAACAGCACCGGTTTGCCGCGTTTGATCGACGACGCCACCTCGGCATCCAGCGCCGCGCCGGAGCCGGTGCGGAAGTTGACGTAGCTGTCGGTCAGCGCATAGGCCTTGAGCTTCTGGCTGTTGACGATCTCCGAAGTCCAGCCGGTCGGGCTGTTGAGGAAGCGTCCACGGCGCGGGTCTTCCGGGTCGCGGAACACGTCCTTGTAGCGCGGCAGGTCGGCCACCGATTTCAGCTCCGGTGCCAATGGTTTGATCCCGCGCTCGGGGTCACCCTTGATCACGTATTCCGGCACCCACCAGCCCTCGGTCGCGCCCTTGACCGTGTCGCCGAGGCCGAACACCTTGCCTTCATTGGCAGCCTTGACCCACGCCGGACTGCGCCCGGCCCATTCCTCGCCGATCACCTGAATATCGTTTTTCGCCAGCGCCGCTTCCAGGCTGACGGTGCTGCCCGGCAGCGTGTCGGTCGGGTAGCCGTAACCTTTTTCGACGATCAGGCGCAGCACTTCGGTGATGAAACTGCCGCTTTCCCAAGTGATGTCACCGAAGTGGATCGGTGCGGTTTTTTCCGCCGCCGAAACAGCGCCGACGCTCAGGCTCAGCGCCAGTAACGAACGGCCGAGCAGGGTTTTGATTGATCTCATGCGGACCTCTTGTCTGTCAGGATTTGGTTGGCGCTGTGGCGGTCGCACAGGGCTTGGGAGCGGCTCATGTAAACGCTGACCGAACGCTGAGAGATGCCCAGTTCGGCGGCGATTTGCGGATAGGTCAGGCCATCGATCCGTGCCAGCAGGAAGGTCGAACGGACCTTGCCGGGCAGGCGTTGCAGGCTGTGATCGAGGCGTTTGAGGGTCTGGCTCAGTTGCGCGAGGTCTTCAGGCGAGATAGCGACCTCGACGTCGATCTGCTGCGCATGCCGGCGCTCCAGATCCGCCCGGCGCCAGCGCTGATAAAGCAAGCGCTGAGCAATCGTGGTGAGCATGGCGCGCGGTTCGCGAATCGCCGTGATACTGGGCGCCTGAAGCAATTGCGCGAAGGTTTCGGCAGCGATGTCTTCCGCGCCTGCGGAGTCGTGCAGATGTCGGCTCAGGTAAGTGCACAGCCAGCGGTAGTGGGCGCGGAACAGAGCGTCGAGATGATTGCGGTGAGCGGTGTCGGCGCCGGACATAAGGGCTCCTGGGTAAGGGTCGCTGAATGTCCGGTGATCCGGTGGCGCGATCGTAGCAAGGCGCCTTATGCATTAATAATATTTATATTTCATTTTTATATTCTTTTTGGAGATATAAGGCTGTTCAGCGCAAGCGGCCGTAGCCCAGCTCTTCAGCCTCACGTTGATAGTCGAGCAAGATCTGATAATCGCTTTCGCTGGCGGGCAAAACTTCAGGCAAGCCGAGGATCTGCGCCACATCAGGCAATTCGCGCAACGCCTGATTCATTACCCGGCGCAACTGTTCGATCTGCTCATCCGTAGCAGTCGCGGCGGTGATAAAAGGCAAGGTCGGGCTGAGCGCAGTGCGTGCCACAACTCGCAATCCAGTGACGTCTTCAGGCGCATGCCGAGCGAGGTACGCATAGGTCACGCTGTCGATCGCCGCCAGATCAGCGCGCCCCTCACGCACCCAACGCAGACTCTCGCGGTGCGCGCCACTGATGCCGAGCGCGCCGAAGAACTGCCCGTCGCGGTGCAGCGGCGCCAGACAATGGCGCAACAGGTTCATGCCGCTGTTGGAGTCGTCACTGTTGATCACCCCGCGACTGCCGCGAAAGTCCGCCAGGGTTTCGCGCGAATCGTCAGCACGGCTGAGGATCAGGCTGCAGTGATTGCCGGCAGTGGCGTCGGGCAATTCGTAGCGCGGGCGACCGACGATGCGTACTTGACCGCGCAGCAGGGTCATCAAGGGATAGCCGCAGGTCTGGGTCAGCAGCAGATCCGGCGATAACCAAAGCTCGGGGAGCGACAGGCTTGCGGCGTTCAGGCGGGAGTGGCCGAGATGTTCGAGAATGCGTGAGATCCAGCGTTCGTTGGCCAAGCGGATGGGCTCGGGGGCGGTGTACATCAGCAGTTCGAGATGGTGTTGGGTCATACACGTTATTTCCCTGCAAATACTTACCCCTGTGGGAGCGGCGGTGCGACGATTCGACTTGCTCGCGAAAGCGGTGTGTCAGACACCAGACATGTCACTGTTCTACCGCATTCGCGAGCAAGCTCGCTCCCACAGGGGTTTTGTGGTGTTTTTGAAGTCAGTGGAAAGGATGCTGCGGACTGTCGATCGGCCTGAATCCATGCTGCCGCCACAATTGCCCATAACCCTGCACCAGAAACCCGCCACTGCGCGCCACCCACTGCTCGCGGCGCATCCGGTAGGCCGCCGGCAAGTCGTACCACGCCAGCCCCGGCAGGTCGTGATGCACCAGATGGAAGTTCAGATTCAGAAACAGCCAGCGCCACGGCCAACCGGCCTCGTTGAGCACGGTGCGCTGCTCCGGCTGAACGTGCGGGCGGTGTTCATAGTAGGAGCGGATCATCGCGATCGACAGTGCCGGCACACTGATCAGCAGCAGGTAATGCCAGACCGGCAACACGCTGAAGCGCGCGATAAACCACAGCATCAACACGCTGAACGCACCGTGGGTCAGCCACATCAACCAGGCCTGACGCTCGCGTTTTTTCAGGCGTTGCAGTTCTTCGGCGGCCAACGCCAGTAAGGCCAGCGGCGCACCAAGCGCAAAACGCCCGAGTACGGTTTTGTTCAGCCAGTGCAGGCTGCGTTCGAATAGCGAACTGCCCTGCCAACGCGACGCTGTCAGGTAACGGCTTTCCGGGTCAACGCCGGGCACGGTCAGATGTTCATCGCGGTGATGCAGCAGATGGCTGTCGCGATACAAGGTGTACGGGTACCACACCGCAAAGGGTGCATAGCCGAGGATTTTATTGAAAAGCACCGAGCGGGTCGGATGCCCATGCAGCAATTCATGCTGAACCGACAGCCACAGCACCAACAGCGGAATCAGCAGCAATGTGCTCAAGCCGCGACCGAGCCACTGACTGTTGAGGATGATCGCGAACCAGCCGCCATACACGCCGATCAGCAGCAGCCACGTCGGCCACTCGGTGCGGGCGGTGAAGCGCTGGCGCAGGTTTTCGATCTGCTGGCGATGGTCGGCGTCGAAGTAATTCGGCATGGCGTGGCTCGGAACAGGAATCTTCCCCTTCTGTGCAACGAAGCCGAGCAATCTTGCAGATTATTTTTGCGCTGAAGCGGGAGCCCGGGGGACGGGCTCCCGAAGGACGTGATCAATGACCGAAAATATCGACCTTCTTGGCTTTCTTCTCTGCACGCTTTTCAATCGCCGTCTTCACCGGTTTCTTCTTCGCGGCTTTCTTTGAATCCATACCTTTGGACATGATGCGTACTCCACTCACAGGGATGTAGGCTCAGGTATACACCTATCGCGCGGCGCGCGTTCTTTTATAATCGGCGCTTTGCCCGCCGCCAGTCCGATCCCATGCCCGATACCCGATACGTCCTGCTCGACGAGCCTTTGTGGCCGTTGATGAACAAGTTTTACCGCCGCCACCAATCGTCGATGAAGGCGGTGCGCGATGCGCAGTTATGGGTGGCCCATCGAGAGGACATCGTTGCCGCATTGTGCTTGCGGCCGGTGGCGGGCGGGTACTGGTTGACCGGATTGTTTGTTGATCCGGGTTGCCGTGAGCAAGGGATCGCCGGAGAGTTGATCACGGCGGCGGTGAAGTATTTGCAGGAGCCGGTGTGGCTGTTCTGTCATCCGGACTTGCGCGGGTTTTACGAGCGGCGCGGTTTCAGTTTCGATCCCGCCCTGCCCTACGCACTGGCCGAGCGGTTGAGCCGGTATGCGCGGAGCAAGCCGATGATTGCGATGGGGCTGGAACCATAAAAATCAATTGTGGGATAGAGGTGTTCTCAGGATCAGTCGTCAGCCGTTGGATCGAGATCCGGGAACATCACTTCGGTAAAGCCGAACTTGCTGAAATCGGTAATCCGCGACGGATACAAGCGGCCGATCAGATGATCGCACTCGTGCTGCACTACCCGCGCATGGAAGCCTGACGCCACGCGTACGATCGGCTCGCCCTTGGGATCAAAGCCTTCGTAGCGAATCTGCTGAAACCGATCCACCGCGCCGCGCAGGCCGGGCACCGACAGACAGCCCTCAAAGCCCTCCTCGGTCAGCGGACTCAGCGGCGTGATCAGCGGATTGATCAGGATCGTCTGCGGTACCGCCTCAGCGTCCGGGTAGCGTTCGCTGTGCTCGAAACCGAAGATCACCAATTGCAGGTCGACGCCGATCTGCGGCGCGGCGAGGCCGACGCCACCGACACTTTCCATGGTCTGGAACATGTCATCGATCAGTTGCCACAGCTCGGGGCTGTCGAACATTTCCGGCGGCACCGGTGGAGCAATGCGCAGCAGGCGTTCGTCGCCCATTTTGAGGATTTCACGGATCATGGTCAGGCTTCGTCAGTGTCCGGCTTGAGCGAGTGGTCGCGCCCCAGGCCAGAGACATGTTGTTTGGGATGTTCATCGAGTTCGCCGGGGACTTTCTCGCCCTCGTCCTTGCCCTCGCTGGACATGTGTTCGATCACCGCATTCATCTCGGCGCCGAGCAGCAGCACCGCCGAGGAAATGTAGAAATACAGCAACAGCACGATGATCGCCCCGATGCTGCCATACATCGCGTTGTAGTTGGCGAAGGTTTTGACGTAGAACGCAAAGCCCAGTGAGGCGATGATCCACACCACCACGGCAAGTACCGAGCCGGGGGTGATGAAACGGAATTCCTGTTTGACGTCGGGCATCACGTAATAGATCAGCGCCACGGCGACCATCATCAGGATCACGATCACCGGCCAGCGCGCAATCGTCCACACAGTGACGATGAAATCTTCCAACCCTACCTGCGCGGCAATCCAGCCCATCACTTGCGGCCCGAGCACCATCAGTGCGGCCGCCACCAGCAACATGCCGGCAATGCCGACGGTGTAGAACACCGACAGCGGAAAACGCTTCCAGATCGGCCGGCCCTCGACCACGTCGTAAGCGGCGTTCATCGCACTCATCATCAGCCGCACACCGGCAGACGCGGTGTACAGGGCGATGACGATACCGACCGAAAGCAAGCCGCCCTTGGACTGCTGCAACTGATCGATCACCGGGTTGACCTGTTCCAGCGCCTGCGGCGGCAACACCAGTTCCGACTGCAGGCGCAGCCAGGTGAAGAAGTCCGGCAGATGCAGGAAACCGATCAGCGCAATCAGGAACAGAATGAACGGGAACAGCGAGAACAGCATCTGGTAGGCCAGTGCCGAGGCGTAGGTCGACATCTCGTCGTCGACGAATTCAGTGACCGTGCGCACCATCACCCGGTGCAGTGGCAGACCTTTCATGTCTGGAAAAATCATTCGCGTCTCCTTTCGCCGCATTACAGGTTGAAGTCGTGGCGACTCAGGGGCCGTTTTCTACATCACGGTAGCCTACTTGGCGACCTTCGTGGATGGCTGTCGGGTTTTGACACAAAAACGGCCATCCTTGGATGGCCGCTCGTGTGTTTCGTTCAAGGCGGAATTACGCCTTGTCGACACCTTTCTTGATGGCGTCTTTGGCTTTGCCGACAGCTTGCTGGGCTTCACCTTTTTTCTCTTGCAGTTTGCCTTCGGCTTGCAGCTTGGTGTTGTCGGTGGCTTTGCCGACGCCTTGCTTGACGTTGCCGACTGCTTCGTTGGCCATGCCTTTTACTTTATCGCCAGTGCTACTCATGGTGTTTCTCCTTGGTGCATTGAAGGGGAAAAGTCAGTACGTAATGATTGACTGGCCGGGTTTGCCACGAGTTTCATTTATTTTTGCCCTTCATTTCGTCGTGCCATGCAGGTTGGGCTTTATGTTTGCCCCGCAAGCCCCGAGAATGCGCACCTATGGGCGCCGTGCGCCAACGATCAGATCCCGCAGGAATGTTATGAAACTCGATAAAAAGCAGGCCATTGCCCGTCGCAACCAGGAACTGGGCGGCGCTGTGCTCGGCACCAACAACTGCCACTTCGCCGAATTGAACCGCAACCGCAACATCTGGTGGTTCGACCTGCCGGTGACGCGCCTCGCCGTCGGTCAGTACGAGTGGATTCACCTGCTGATGCACACCCCGGCCACCGACGAACTGCTGCACCTGAAAGTGCCGACGGTGTTCCTGCGCGAAAAGCTCGAAGGCCTGGTGATTCGCAACGAAGGCAAGCGCAAGGCGGCGTTGAGCCTGGAATTGAGTGCGGACAAGGATTCGTATCTGCAGGACATGCGTCCGGCGGGAACCAATGTGAATTTCGCGCCGTTCCGCCAGTAACCGAAAAGCTTCGCGAGCAAGCCCGCTCCCACATTTGACTGTATTCCAACTGGAGGAACGCGGTTGAATGTGGGAGCGGGCTTGCTCGCGAAGGCGCCATCACAGTCACTACAGATCCACCACCTACTCCAACAAAAAGCCCCGCATCTGCGGGGCTTTTTGCTTCAGGCGGCGGACTTGGCCTTGATCTTCTTCAGCTCTTCATCACGCAACTCACGACGCAGGATCTTGCCGACGTTGGTGGTCGGCAGCGCATCGCGGAATTCCACCGAACGCGGCACCTTGTAACCGGTTACGTTGGCGCGCATGTGCTCCATCACGGTTTCCTTGGTCAGGGTCACGCCCGGCTTGGCCACGATGAAAATCTTGATCGCCTCGCCCGACTTCTCGTCCGGCACGCCGATGGCCGCGCACTGCAACACACCCGGCAGGGTCGCCAGCACGTCTTCCAGTTCGTTCGGGTAAACGTTGAAACCGGAGACCAGAATCATGTCTTTCTTGCGATCAACGATGCGCATGTAGCCATCGGGCTGGATCAGCGCGATATCACCGGTCTTCAGCCAGCCTTCGCTGTCGAGGATTTCGTCGGTGGCTTCCTGACGCTGCCAGTAGCCCTTCATCACTTGCGGGCCCTTGACGCACAGCTCGCCGATTTCGCCCATGGGCTGCTCGACACCCGCATCGTCGATGACTTTGCACAGGGTCGACGGCACCGGAATGCCGATGGTGCCGATCTGAATGTTCTGGATCGGGTTGACCGTGGCCACCGGGCTGGTTTCGGTCATGCCGTAACCTTCGCAGATCGAGCAACCGGTCACCGCTTTCCAGCGCTCGGCCGCGGCCAGTTGCAGGGCCATGCCGCCGGACAGGGTGACTTTCAGGTTGGAGAAATCCAGCTTGCGGAAACCTTCGTTGTTGCACAGCGCGACGAACAGCGTGTTGAGGCCAACGAAGCCGCTGAACTTCCACTTCGACAGTTCCTTGACCATCGCCGGCAGGTCGCGCGGGTTGCTGATCAGGATGTTGTGGTTGCCGATCAGCATCATCGCCATGCAATGAAAGGTGAACGCATAGATGTGGTACAGCGGCAGCGGGGTGATCAGGATCTCGCAACCTTCATTGAGGTTGGAGCCCATCAGCGCCTTGCACTGCAGCATGTTGGCGACGAGGTTGCGATGGGTCAGCATCGCGCCCTTGGCCACGCCAGTGGTGCCGCCGGTGTACTGCAACACCGCGACATCGCTGCTGTGCGGATTGGCTTCGGCCACAGGCTGGCCCTGGCCCTTGCTCAGCACATCGTTGAACTTGACGGCTTTGGGCAGGTGATAAGCCGGGACCATCTTCTTCACGTACTTGATCACGCTGTTGATCAGCAGGCGCTTGACCGGCGGCAGCAGGTCGGCGACTTCGGTGACGATGACGTGCTTGACCCCGGTTTTTGGCACCACGGCTTCCGCCAGGTGCGCCATGTTGGCCAGGCAGACCAGCGCTTTGGCGCCGGAGTCATTGAATTGGTGTTCCATTTCCCGCGCGGTGTACAGCGGGTTGGTGTTGACCACGATCAGCCCGGCGCGGATCGCACCGAAGACGGCCACCGGGTACTGCAGAACGTTGGGCAGTTGCACGGCGATTCGATCACCGGGCTGCAAGTCGGTATGCTGTTGCAGATACGCGGCAAACGCACCGGACAATTCGTACAGTTCACCGTAGGTGATTGTCTTGCCCAGGTTGCTGAAAGCCGGCTTGTTGGCGAAGCGTTGGCAGGATTGCTTCAACACTGCCTGAATATTCGGGTACTCGTCTGGATTGATGTCGGCAGCAATTCCAGCCGGGTATTTATCCTTCCAAAAGTCTTCGATCATGGAAGCCCACTCCTCAGCAACGCGAATTCTTCACCGCATTTGATGCGATTATTATTGGTGTGTGTTTTGTATTGGTGAATCTGGCTTTTCTACAGGCCGAGAAGTCACAAAGCGCGCCGAGAGTAGCAGCTTTGCCGAGGGCCGACTAGAGCCAAAAGCGGCCTCCATGGTCACTTTAGTGACTCAAGACTTTCCAGCAGTCATTTTAGAGCAAAAATCCTATACCTCCCTGAAAGCCCCGGTTTTCCAGGCCTTGAAAGCAAAAGATCGCAGCCTTCGGCAGCTCCAACAGGGAATACATTTCCCAGGTAGGAGCTGCCGCAGGCTGCGATCTTTTCGCTTCTGCTCTTTAAGCGATATCGCGCAACTCCCGCCGCAGAATCTTCCCGACCGGCGTCATCGGCAACGACTCACGCAGTACGATGTGTTTCGGCACTTTGTAAGCGGTGAAATTCTCTTTGCAGTACGCCTTCAGTTCCTCGAGGCTGATCCCGGTTTCCCGCGCCACCACAAACAGTTTCACCGCCTCGCCCGAACGCTCGTCCGGCACGCCGATCACCGCGCAGTTGGCGACTTTCGGGTGGGCCATGACCACATCTTCGATCTCGTTGGGGTACACGTTGAAACCGGAGACGATGATCATGTCCTTCTTGCGATCGACGATGCGTACGAAGCCGTCCGGGTCGATCACCGCGATATCACCGGACTTGAACCAGCCCTCGGCATCCAGCACTTCGGCGGTGGCTTCGGGTTTGTGCCAGTAGCCTTTCATGATCTGCGGGCCCTTGATGCACAACTCGCCGCGCTCGCCCATCGGCTGCTCGACACCCTCGTCATCGATGACCTTCAGCAGCGTACCCGGCACCGGCAGACCGACCGTGCCCAGGCGCGACTGGTCGCCATACGGGTTGGTGCAGGCCACCGGCGAGGTTTCCGTGAGGCCGTAACCCTCGGTGATGCGGCAACCGGTGATCTGCTCCCAGCGCTCGGCGGTGGCCTTGACCAGCGCGGTACCGCCGGAGTTGGTCAGCTTGAGGCTGGAGAAATCCAGGGTCTTGAAGTCCGGGTGCTCCATCAGCGCGACGAACAACGTATTCAGTCCGAGCAACGCCGAGAAGCGCCAGTTCTTCAGCTCTTTGATGAAGCCTGCGATGTCGCGCGGATTGGTGATCAGCACGTTGTGGTTGCCCGATACCATCATGCACATGCAATTCGCGGTGAAGGCATAGATGTGGTACAGCGGCAGTGGCGCCACCATCACCTCCTGCCCTTCGCGCAGCAGCGGCTGACCGTCCGGCCCCAACTGTGCAAGACAGGCGCGCACTTGCTGCATGTTCGCCACGAGGTTGCCGTGGGTCAGCATCGCGCCCTTGGCCAGGCCGGTGGTGCCGCCGGTGTATTGCAACACGGCGATGTCGTCGAGACCGACTTTCAACGGCTTGATCCCCAGACCACGGCCCAGGCGCAGCGCACTCTTGAACGAGATCGCCTGCGGCAGCGAATAGTCCGGGACCATTTTCTTCACTTTGCTGACCACGGTGTTGATCAGCCAGCCCTTGGCGGTGGGCATCATGTCGCCCATCTTCGCTTCGATCAGGTACTGGATGTCAGTGTCCGGCAGCACTTCCTGGACCTTCTGCCCGAACATGTTCAGGTACACCAGCGCGCGGGCACCGGAATCCTTGAACTGGTGGCGCATCTCGCGCGCGGTGTACAGCGGGTTGGTGTTGACCACGATCAGCCCGGCGCGCAAGGCACCGAACACGGCAATCGGATATTGCAGCATGTTGGGCATCTGCACCGCGATGCGATCCCCCGGCACCAGATCGGTGTGGGCTTGCAGGTAACCGGCGAACGCCGCGCTGTAGCGCTCGAGTTCAGCGTAGGTCAGGGTCACGCCCATATTGCTGAAGGCCGGACGGTCCGCGAATTTCTTGCAGGAACGCTCAAACACCTCGATCACCGACTTGAACTCGCCCATGTCGATGTCCAGTGGTACGCCGGCGGGGCGTTTGTCATTCCAGAAATCAGGTTGCATTGTTCTTGTCCTCTTTACCTGAATCGATCCGGGAGCCGCTTTTCTGTGGTTTCGCGCTGATCCCTGAGGGCACAAAGCAAAAAGCGGAGCTTCACGGACACTAGCAGTTATGGCCATTGAGGCAAATATGGGCGATGGCGACATTGATCGTATGAATCTTCCTGCCGTGGCGTGAGCTGATCGGACGCGCTATACAATGCTACGACTGCGGGCCGATACCGCTCGATAAAAAAGGAATTGCCATGATCCACCGAGGCTTTTGGCTGGACGCGAGTGACCGCAGCCGCCTGTTCGTCAACCAGTGGTTGCCTGCCGCGCCCTTGAAAGCGCTGATCCTGCTGGCCCACGGCATGGCCGAACACAGCGCCCGCTACGAGCGGCTGGCGAATGCGTTCTGTGCTCAAGGCTATGGTGTGTACGCCCCGGATCTGCGCGGCCATGGCAAAACCGCCGAACACGGGACGCTCGGGCATTTCGCCGATGACGACGGCTGGTGCAAGGTGATCGGCGATCTGGCCAGCCTCAATCAGCACATCGGCCAGCAGCATCCCGACGTGCCAATCATCCTGCTCGGGCACAGCATGGGCAGCTACCTCGCTCAGGGTTACCTGCTGCATCACAGCGCCAGCCTGCATGGGGCGATTCTCAGCGGTTCGAACTTCCAGCCGGTGGCGCTTTACGGCGCGGCGCGACAAATCGCCCGTTTCGAAAAACTGCGCCAGGGCGGCAAGGGCCGCAGTGCGCTGATCGAGTGGTTGTCGTTCGGCTCGTTCAACAAAAAATTCAAACCGGCGCGCACGCCGTTCGACTGGCTGAGCCGCGACCCGGTCGAGGTCGATCTGTATGCCAACGACCCGTTGTGTGGCTTCCGCTGCACCAATCAATTGTGGATCGACTTGCTCGGCGGCTTGCAGCAGATCAGCAAAGCGTCCAATCTCGCCCAGATCGACCCGGGCCTGCCGCTGCTGGTGATCGGCGGTGAATGTGATCCGGTGAGCGAAGGCAAGCGTCTGACAGATCTGGCCGAAGCGTTGCGCTCGGCCGGCAGCCAGAACCTGCAACTGAAGATCTACCCGCAGGCGCGGCACGAATTGTTCAATGAAACCAATCGCGACGAAGTGGTTGCCGATGTGCTGACCTGGATCGACCAGGCGCTGAGCCATCGCCGCCCCCATCGCAGCGAATAATTTTTTGTGGATTCACTTTAATCCGTCACAGGAATCAAGACCGATGACCCAGGTTACCAACATCCCTTACGAAGCCCTCGAAGTCGGCCAGACCGCCAGCTACAGCAAGACTGTCGAAGAGCGCGACATTCAGCTGTTCGCCGCGATGTCGGGCGACCACAACCCGGTGCACCTGGATGCCGAGTTCGCCGCCGCCAGCATGTTCAAGGAACGCATCGCCCACGGCATGTTCAGCGGTGCACTGATCAGCGCCGCCGTAGCGTGCGAGCTGCCTGGGCCGGGCACTATCTACATCGGTCAGCAGATGAGCTTTCAGAAGCCGGTGAAGATTGGCGACACCCTGACCGTGCGCCTGGAAATCCTCGAGAAGCTGCCGAAGTTTCGCGTGCGCATCGCCACTCGCGTGTTCAACCAGCGCGATGAGCTGGTGGTGGATGGCGAGGCCGAAATTCTGGCGCCGCGTAAACAACAGACCGTGACCCTGCCGACTCTGCCGGCGATCAGCATCGGCTGATCATCAGGTACACAAAAAACAAAAGTGGGAGCGGGCTTGCTCGCGAAGGGGTCGTGTCAGCAACAGCATCGTTGCATGACACACCGCTTCGCGAGCAAGCCCGCTCCCACAGTTTTTTAGCGTGGCTTACGAACGAGCGCGAGCCTGGTTACGCAGGGCTTTCACCTGGTCGTGATTGCGTTGTACGCCGTGGTACTGACGCTCAACCAGGTCACGAATGCCGACCAGGCCGTGCTTGTTGATTTTCTCGATGGCTTCACGGTAAGCCTTCAGGGCGTGGTCTTCACCGCGCTCGGCCTCGTTCAGCACTGCCTCTTCGTCCTTGCCGGTGAACATGGCTTTGACGTCGACCCAGCGACGGTGCAGGTCACCGCTGACGCTGGTAGAGGTTTCCGGATCACCGCCCAGTTTACGCACTTCAGCCTGCAGTTCAGCGGCGGCAGTCGCGCAATCGGCAGAACGGGTCACGAACAGGGTTTTGAGTTCTGGATGCTTGATGTCTTCAGCGCAAGTCTTGAACCCTTCCTGGCCGTCCTTGCAGGTTTCGATCAGGTCGTTGAGTACAGAGATGGCTTCTTTATTCATGTCAGTCATTTTTCAATTCCTTGCGGTTGGTTGAAGATGCAAGGGTTATTGCAGTGTGCGTGCCAGCTTTTCACTCAAAAATAAATCGTTATTTTTCAATAAGTTAAAGATATTTGAACTATCTGTATCACGGTTATTTGCATGATCTGTCATTTGGCCTGCATGCAGAATGCCTGTATTTTCCTGACTGATTGAATCCAGATGACTGCCACTGATGAATCCTGAAAAGCTTGAGCTGTTGATCACCCGTGAAATGCCCTTCGGCAAGTACAAGGGCCGGATCATTGCCGACCTGCCGGGGCCTTACCTCAACTGGTTCGCCCGCGAGGGTTTTCCTCACGGCGAACTCGGCGGACTGCTGGCGCTGATGCAGGAAATCGACCATAACGGCCTGTCGGATCTGCTCGAACCACTACGCGCCAAACACGGCAAACCTGCCCCGCGCCACTGAAGCGCCCTCCTCCCTAGAGCCTCGACCATGCCTGATAACACCCGCCGTGCCCGTGACGAAGCGTTCTGGCAAACCTTCGCCGATCGTTACGAAGCGCAAACCGGCCCGCTGAACCTGGAGAACGGTTACTTCGGGCGCATGTCGCGCACAGTGATCGAGGACTATCAGCGCAATATCGAGCTGATCAACACCAGCAACTCGGTGTATGTACGCCAGCGTTTCGAACAGCACGACAGCCTGGAGATTCGTGCGCAACTGGCCGAGACCATCGGTGTGCGCGCGCAGAGCGTGGCTTTCACGCGCAACGCCAGTGATGCGCTGCAATCGCTGATCCGCAATTACAATCGCCTGCTTCCGGGCGATCAGGTGCTGATCAGCGACCTGGAATACGACACGGTCAAAGGTGCCATGCGCTGGCTGTCACGCCATCGCGGCGTCGACGTGATCGAGATCAACCACACTCACCCGGCCAGTTTCGACAGCCTGCTGGACAGTTACCGCGAAGCCTTCATCCGCTATCCGAAACTCAAACTGATGGCCCTGACCCATGTTACCCACCGCACCGGTCTGGTGATGCCGGTGCAGGCCATCGCCGAACTGGCGAAACAGCATGGCGTGGACATCATCCTCGACGGCGCTCACGCCCTTGGCCAGATCGAGTTCAATCTGGAAGCGATGGGCATCGCCTTCGCCGGTTTTAACCTGCACAAGTGGATTGGCGCGCCATTGACCCTGGGCTTTCTGTACATCGCCCCGCAGCGCCTGGCCGACATCGATCCGGACATGGGCGAAATGCACTTTCCGGCCACCGACATCCGCGCCCGCACGCCGTACAGCACGCCGAACATTCCGGCGCTGATGTCGCTGCCGCTGGCGCTCGAGGAGCACCGCTCGCTCGGCGGCGCTGCGGCCAAAAGCGCCCGGCTCAATTACCTGCGCAATCTGTGGGTCAGCGCGGTGCGGCACCTGCCGGGGATCGAGGTGATGACCCCGGACGATCCGCGCCTGTATTGCGGGATCACCTCGATGCGTTTCACTCGCCACGCCGATCAACAGGCAATGGTCGAGCGCCTGCTCAACGAGTACAACCTGTTCACCGTGGTACGCAACGGCGCAGCGAGCGGGCCGAGAATTCGCATCACGCCGGGGCTGACCACCACGGCGGCTGACATGCAGTTGCTGACCCGTGCACTCAACGAGCTGCGTTGATCGGTTCACACGGTGTACTTGTCGAAGTCCTCGGGTTTGATCTGCGACGAGGCGGCAAAGGTGTCGATGCCGATGGTCAAATGGCCGAAAAAGCCGTCCTCGTGAGAGTCGCGGCCGATCGGCCACACGGTCAGGGTCGAATCTTCGCCGCGCATGTTGCTGTAGTAGCTGTCATCGGCATTGTTCAAGGGTGTCGAGGCTCGCCCGCGATAGTCACGGGCATTGAGCACCGCGCGTGACACCACTTCGGGGAAATACAGCTGACCGACCCAGGCCACGTTGCGCTCCTCCAGATATTCACTGCCGCTGACCATGCGCACCGCCACATGAATGTGCAGCGCCCGACCGGCATAGAACCCCGGATAGATGGTGGTGAAGCGCACCCGCCCCTGCTGATCGCAGAACTGGCTGCCACGCAGATAGGTGTCATCGTCGGTGCGCGGCACCGAGCCGATGGCATCGGAGTCGACCTCCAGATCCGGATTGATCCGGCTCCACCCCGAATAGGCGCCTCGTGCATTGCAGTGCCAGATGTCCACCAGTGCCCCGCTTACCGGCTGGCCGGTCATCGCGTCGACGATGCTCAGGCGCAGCAGCAAGGGTAGCCCTTCGGCGCCTTCGCTGATGTTGCGCCGCAGCAATTTGGGATTGCGAAAGTACGGCCCGGCGATCTGCTCGGGGGCCAACTGATAGATCGATGGTGACGGTGCGGTTGAAGTGTCTCGTTCCATGACGCGTTCTCTTTTCCATAAGATGAACGCAGATTAACGGCGCACGAGCCCCGCGGTGCGGTAACTATGTGTCGCGCCGTTTCCATGAGTATTTTTGCCGGGCAAAAAAAAACGGTGCACCGACCAAGCGCACCGTAAAGCCGTAGAACACACAACGAAGTGTCAGGTAAAACGTTTAGTCCAGCAGCGCCAGGGCCTCGGCGGTGCATTCCTGAATGCGCGCCCAGTCGCCGTTCTTGATCCATTCGGGATCGAGCATCCAGCTACCGCCCACGCACATGACGTTTTTCAGCGCCATGTAGCTCTTGATGTTGGCCGGGCCGACGCCACCGGTCGGGCAGAATTTCACTTCGCCGAACGGGCCGCCGAGGGCCTTGATCGCTGCCACGCCACCGCTGACTTCCGCCGGGAACAGCTTGAAGCGGCGATAGCCCAGGCCATAGCCTTCCATGATGCCGGAGGCATTGCTGATGCCCGGCAGCAGCGGAATCGGGCTGTCGACGCTGGCTTCGAGCAGGTCACGGGTGATGCCCGGGGTGACGATGAATTGCGAACCCGCCGCTTCCGCCGCCGCGAGCATGTTGCGATCGAGCACGGTGCCGGCACCGGTCACCAGTTCCGGACGCTGCTCACGCAGGATCTGGATCGCCTTGAGCCCGAACTGCGAACGTAGGGTCACTTCCAGCGCGGTCAGGCCACCGGCGGCCAGAGCGTCGGCCAGTGGCAGCACGTCCTGTTCACGGGCGATGGTGATCACTGGCAGGATCCGCGCCTTGGCGCAGAGGCTGTCGATCAGGGCAACTTTGTCCGCCATGGAAACGGTCGGGGATGGATTTTTCATAGCGGCTGATCCTTGGCTCATGGGCACCAGTAAATCTCTAACGTAGGTTGCAGAAACGCGCGCACCGGCATGGCCGCGACGTCGTCGGATGCCAGTGCGGCATTCAGAGTGGTCAGTTTCGACTGACCGGAAATCGACAGAATCTTGTGCTTCGCCGAAGCCAGCAGCGCGCGGCTCATGGTCAGGCGTTGACGCGGCACACTCGGCGCCAGCATCGGCCAGCAGCGACGGCTGCCGTCAGCCTGCAAGGCTTCAGTCAGGTTCGGGCTGTCGGGGAACAGCGACGCGGTGTGACCGTCATCGCCCATGCCCAGCACCAGCACGTCGATCGGCGGCAATTCCGCGAGCAGACGGTCGGCCTGTTCCGCAGCCTGCTCGACGTTGGCCGCCGCGCTGTAGAGGCTGAGGAACTGCGCCTTGGCGGCCGGGCCTTTGAGCAGGTACTGCTTGAGCAGGCCGGCGTTGCTGTCGGCGTGTTCGACCGGTACCCAGCGTTCGTCGGCGAGGGTCACGACGACCTTCGACCAGTCCAGCTCCTGCTTGGCCAGGTGCTGAAAAAACGCCACCGGGCTGCGACCGCCTGAGACCACCAGCACCGCGTTGCCGCGTGCGGCGATGGCATCGCTCAACTGCTTGGCGACGTTCAGCGCCAGACCTTCGGTCAACAGCACCGGGCTCTTGAATTGGTGGGCATTCACGCCCGCGGGCAGTTTCACATCAGATATCGCCATACCACGACCTCCCGTCCCGCGTGATCAGTGCAATCGAGCTCATCGGCCCCCACGACCCGGCCGCATACGGCTTGGGCGCGTCACCGGACTTCTTCCAGCCGGCGATCAACTGGTCACACCACTTCCACGCGGCTTCGATTTCATCTTTACGGACAAACAGGTTCTGATTGCCGTTCATCACTTCCAGCAACAACCGCTCGTAGGCATCGGGGATCCGTGCGCTGCGCCAGGTGTCGGAGAAATTCAGTTGCAGCGGACCGCTGCGCAACTGCATGCCCTTGTCCAGGCCCTGCTCCTTGGTCATCACCCGCAAGGAAATGCCTTCGTCCGGTTGCAGACGGATGATCAGTTTGTTGCTGATCTGCAGGCGCTGTTCCGGCGCGAAAATGTAGTGCGACGGTTCCTTGAAGTGGATGACGATCTGCGACAGTTTCTGCGGCATGCGCTTGCCGGTGCGCAGGTAGAACGGCACACCGGCCCAACGCCAGTTGCGGATGTCGGCACGCAGGGCGACGAAGGTTTCGGTGTCGCTCTGGGTGTTGGAATTCGGCTCTTCGAGGTAGCCCGGCACGGACTTGCCTTCGCTGTGCCCGGCGATGTACTGGCCGCGCACCACCTGAGTGGTCAGGCCTTCCGGGCTGATCGGTGCCAGCGCCTTGAGCACTTTTACCTTTTCGTCACGGATGCTGTCGGCGGACAGGTCGGCCGGCGGGTCCATGGCGATCAGGCACAGCAGCTGCAGCAGATGGTTCTGGATCATGTCGCGCAGCTGGCCGGCCTTGTCGAAGTAGCCCCAACGGCCCTCGATACCGACCTTCTCGGCCACGGTGATTTCCACGTGGGAGATGTAATTCTGGTTCCACTGGGTTTCGAACAGACTGTTGGCGAAACGCAGGGCGATCAGGTTCTGGACGGTCTCTTTGCCCAGGTAGTGGTCGATGCGGTAGGTGCGGTTCTCCGGGAAGAACTGCGCCACGGCGTCATTCACCTTGCGCGAGGATTCCAGATCGGAGCCGATCGGCTTTTCCAGGACCACGCGGGTGTTTTCTGCCAGACCGACTTTCGCCAGGTTCTCGCAGATCGCGCCATACACCGCTGCCGGTGTGGCGAAGTAGGCAATCATGCGTTGCGCGCTGCCGGCCGCTTCGGCCAGCGCCACATAGTCTTCAGCCTTGAGGAAGTCGACGTGCAGGTAGCTCAGGCGCGCCAGAAAGCGCTCGGCCACGGCCTCGTCCAGCTCTTTGCCGACGTAACGGCGCAATTCGGCGGCGATGAACGCCAGGTGCTGCTGCTCGGAGCCGGGTTCACGGGCCAGCGCGATGATGCGCGTGTCCTCGTGCAACAGGTCGGCGCCATCGAGGTGATAAAGGGCAGGAAACAGCTTGCGCAGGGCCAGATCGCCCAGAGCGCCGAACAAGGCAAAGGTGCACGGTTCAACCGTAATCGAAGGCATGATGTTTGTTCTTTTATCAAGTTAAGCTACAAATACCTTTTTTCAAGGCATCACTCAAGGGAAAATGTAGTAATAACCACAACATTTTCGCAAAATACAGATTCCGAGTGGTGGTCGGTCGGAGCCACCAGTAGGATAGGCCACCGTTACGGGCCACATCAAAGGCCCAATTTGCATAGCCCGGCGCACCTTTGCGCAGGTGAATTAGGAATTCCATATGGACCGCGTGCGAAATTTACTGGAACAGATCCAGAGTCGCCTTGAAGAGCTGAACAAGGCCGAACGCAAAGTCGCCGAGGTGATCCTGCTCAACCCGCAGCAGGCCACCCGCTTCAGCATCGCCGCCCTCGCCCAGGCCGCATCGGTGAGCGAGCCGACGGTCAACCGCTTCTGCCGTTCGTTCGGTGTCAGCGGCTACCCTGAACTCAAGCTGCAACTGGCGCAAAGCCTGGCCAGTGGCGCGGCGTATGTCAGCCGCGCGGTGGAGGCCGATGACAATCCCGAGGCGTACACGCAGAAGATTTTCGGCAGCGCCATCGCCTCGCTGGACAGCGCTTGCCAGGCGCTCGATCCGAACCTGATCAGCCGCGCCGTCGACCTGTTGATTCAGGCCCGGCAGATCCACTTCTTCGGCCTCGGTGCGTCAGCGCCTGTGGCTTTGGATGCGCAGCACAAATTCTTCCGTTTCAACCTCGCCGTCACCGCCCATGCGGATGTGCTGATGCAGCGAATGATTGCTTCGGTGGCGCATACCGGTGAGCTGTTCGTGATCATTTCCTACACCGGCCGCACCCGCGAACTGGTGGAAGTGGCGCGCATCGCCCGGGAGAACGGCGCTTCGGTGCTGGGCCTGACCGCCGAGAATTCACCGCTGGCCAAGGCCAGTACCCTGAGCCTGAACATTCCGCTGCCGGAAGACACCGACATCTATATGCCGATGACCTCGCGGATCATTCAGTTGACGGTGCTGGATGTGCTGGCGACCGGCATGACGCTGCGTCGCGGGGTGGACTTCCAGCCGCATCTGCGCAAGATCAAAGAGAGCTTGAATGCCAGTCGGTATCCGGTGGGTGACGAGTTCAACTGAGTCATTGAAAGCTTAAAAGCCAACCCTCACCCCAGCCCTCTCCCCGAGGGAGAGGGAGCTGACCGAGGTGTCTTGCGCTATACATCGACCTGAAATATCCAGTCGATTATGGATTCAGCACCGCTCTTTCATTTCGGCGTAATTCTTCAGCATCCCCCGATCGGTCCCCTCTCCCTCCGGGAGAGGGCTAGGGTGAGGGTAGCGGTGAACTTGACGCACTCAAGCCGCCGCCCACGCCTGCAAACTCAAATGCGCCTTCTCCCCCGGCGCCAGATGCAGGCTGTCGGTACCGCCCGCCGCCGCTTCGACACAGACAAACTCCGTCACTTCATCCCAGCTCACGCCCAGCAACGGGCGCGAGCCCGGATGCCAGACCACCGTGTCGCCGCTGTCGCCGGTATCGATGCACAACTCGCGCTGCCAGGCGTGATCCTTGAGCTGTAATTCGCCGTCGTGCTGGAACACCCGCTGACAGCCGCCATCGACGCGCAACTCGCCTTCCTGCTGACACGACCGGCGGCTCAGTTGGTCATAACCCTGCGCACCTTCGAGCCCAGACAGCGCTATCTCACCGACATCACCAATACGCCAGTAAGCGTGCAAAGCCTGGCTCAATTGGCACGGCATGTCGTCCTGATGCTCGGTGCTCAGGCGTAATTCCATGCGCTCACCGAGGTGCGCATGCAGGTCAACCTGCCAATCGCACAACTGCAATTGCCAATGCAGTCGCACGCCATCTTCGGCGCTGCTGCTGTCGAGCAACTTCCAGTCGAGCAGTCGTGCCCAGCCATGGGATGGCCAGGCATTTTCGCTCGGATGGCGGCCATACCACGGCCAGCACACCGGCACGCCGCCACGAATGGCGCCAACGTGCGGCCACTTCGCCGCACACCACAACCACGGTTTCTGCCCGCGCGGCTGAAAGTGCAGCAACTGCGCGCCCTGCCGACTGAACACCGCCTGACACAGCGGATGGTCGATCACCAGCACATCGCGCATCTGATAGCGCTCCCAGGCAAACACCGGTCGTTCGCGCAGGGATTTGAAGAAGCGTTGCAGCGGATGCTCATGCATTGGCCACGGTCCTGAAAATCATGGGGGTACTCAATTACCTTTGTGCCCAGTGAGAGTGAACACTGTGGCGAGGGGATTTATCCCCGATGGGTTGCGAAGCAAACCCAAACCTGCAACCGTTTTCCCACTGACATATCGTATGCAATGGGTTCAGGGCCGCTTCGCGCCCCATCGGGGATAAATCCCCTCGCCACAGGTATAACATCGGACGTCTATCGCAAAAAAAAGCGGACAGCCTTGGCTGTCCGCAAATATGCGCACATAGAGAGGAGCTTATCGCAACAGCGTTAGAACGTAGACTGAATTTTCAGACCGGCGACCAATGCGTTGTCCACTTCATCCACACCACCCGGGTGAGTGATGTACTGCAGGTTAGGACGCACCGTCAGCCAGTTGGTGACGTGGAAGCCGTAGTTGATCTCGTAGTTGTATTCGGTTTCACGAATCGGCGAGAACACCGGATTGTCGTAGTCCGAAACACCGTTGGACGCATTCAGGAACTCGGCGTTTTTCTTCACGTCATCGTTGACATGAATACGCGCCGCACCGATACCCACGTCATCTTTAGGACGCGCGTCGAACGGGCCCTTGTAGACAAACATCACCGACTGGTAGTTGTCGATGAAGTTGGTGTCCTTGTCGTGGAAGGTCGCGTTGGCGGCGATGTTCAGACCGCGCGAAGCATCACCGTTGTGGCTGGTGAGTTGCTGCTGCGCGACGAACCAGTAGCCGTGTTTGCTGCTGTGGGTCTTGTACGCGTCGCCAGTGGTTGCAGCGTCGAAGCCGTTGACGTCTTCACGGACGTCATTGGCGTCAGCCGTGCTCTTGTAGTAACCGACGCGGTATTCGCCCGGCAGGCTGTTGACCTTCGGCGACCAGACCAGTTCGACTGGCAGAACAGTCCCTTTGGTGCCGCTGCCGCTGAGCTTGAAGCCGTTGCCGTGTTCCAGTTGCGACGGGTTCTGGTTGTAAGCACCGATCTGCGCGTAGAGCTCGTCGTTGATGTTGTACTTCACACGGATCGCGGCCTGGCTGACGGGCCAGTTGTACCAGATGTTGGTCGCCCAGTTACCCACTTGCGAGCCGCAGAACGCCAGGTTCTGGAAGTCGCACGGGAAGGTGTTGAAGTCTTCGCCTTCACCGAAGTAACCGGCCTTGACGTCCAGCTTGTTGTCGAAGAACTGGTGCTGAATCCACAACTGGGTCAGACGCACCATGTGGCCACGACCGTAGACTTCCTGCGAAGACGACAGAGTGCCAGCACGCGGATCGCCAACGCGGTCGTTGGAGATGTTTTGCCCGTTACGGTTGGTCAACTGGATCTTGGCCTGAGTGTTGTCCCAGCCCCAGAGTTTTTGCAGATCCAGCGCCACGCCCAGACCGAACTGATCGCTGTAGCGACCGGTCTTGTCGTCGTTGTAGCCGCCATGCAGGTTGGCGCCCATTTCCCCAACGTAGTCAGCCTTGATGTCGATACCCTGCTCGATCAGCTTGGTCCGCTCGCCACCCCAGTCACCGGTCATCCATTTCGAGTCGGAGCTGAAGGCATCCGCCGCCATGGCGTTACCGGCCAGCACCAATGCCGCCGCAGCTGAGACTTGGCAGATCAACCGGGCATTGACGTGTTTCTTTTTCATCCCTACATCCTCGTCTTTATTGTTATTAACTGTTTTTTTCCAACGCGGTTTACATAAATTGCGATGCTCGACAGGCCGAACACCACTTTTCCCCTGTGGGAGCGGGCTTGCTCGCGAAGGCGTCATGTCAGTCGCCATGTGTGCTGCCTGACACTCCGTTTTCGCGAGCAAGCCCGCTCCCACATTTTTGATCTTCAGCGCCCCTTGAACTGGGCGACGTTGGCGCCGTGCGCTTCGGTCTTCGGTTGCCCCGCAGTCCCCAGACGCTCGCCAGTCCTGGCATCGAACAACAACACTTTCGACGGATCGAATTGCAGGGTCAGGGTCTCGCCCACCTGCGGTGCCACGTCCGGCGCCAGGCGGCAGCAGACCTTGGTCTCATTCAGGTTGACGAACACCAGGGTGTCCGGACCGGTCGGCTCGGTGACCTGCACTTCGGCCTTGATGCTCGGCAGACCATTGCCCTCGCCGTTCGCCAGAACGATCTGTTCCGGGCGCAGGCCGAGGATCACTTCGCGATCTTCCAGCCCTGCATCCTGCATGCTCATCGGCAATTCGCAACGGGCCTGGCCGCTGTCAAGCAGTGCCAGCAGACGACCGTCCTTGCGTTGCAGACGCAGCGGAATGAAGTTCATCGGCGGCGAACCGATAAAGCTTGCGACAAACAGGTTGGCCGGATCGTTGTAGATCTCTTTCGGCGTGCCGAACTGCTGAATGATCCCGTCCTTCATCACCGCCACTTTGTCGCCCAGGGTCATCGCTTCGATCTGGTCGTGGGTCACGTAGACCGTGGTGGTTTTCAGGCGCTGGTGCATCAGTTTCATTTCGGTACGCATCTCGACGCGCAGCTTGGCGTCGAGGTTGGACAGCGGTTCGTCGAACAGATAGATCTTCGGCCGACGCGCCAGTGCACGGCCCATCGCCACACGCTGTTGCTGACCACCGGAGAGCTGACCCGGCTTGCGGTTGAGCAGGTGTTCGATCTGCAGCAGCTTGGCCACGCGCGCGACTTCTTCGTCGATCGCCGACTGGCTCATCTTGCGGATCTTCAGACCGAACTCGATGTTCTCGCGCACGCTCATGGTCGGGTACAGCGCGTAGGACTGGAACACCATGGCGATGTCACGATCCTTCGGGCTCATGCCGCTGACGTCCTGATCGCCGATCATGATCGCGCCACCGGTGATGGTCTCGAGGCCGGCGATGCAGTTCATCAGGGTCGATTTGCCGCAGCCCGACGGACCGACCAGGATCAGGAACTCACCGTCCTTGATCGACAGTTCGATGTTCTTCAGGGTGTCCGGCAGGCCGGCACCGTAGGTCTTGTTGACGTTGCGAAGTTCGAGCGTTGCCATGATTACCCCTTGACTGCGCCGGCCGTCAGCCCGCGCACGAAATACTTGCCTGCGACCACATAGACCAGCAGGGTCGGCAGGCCGGCGATCATCGCCGCTGCCATATCAACGTTGTATTCCTTGGCGCCGGTGCTGGTGTTGACCAGGTTGTTCAACGCCACCGTGATCGGTTGCGAATCACCGCTGGAGAACACCACACCGAACAGGAAGTCGTTCCAGATCTGGGTGAACTGCCAGATCAGGCAAACCATGATGATCGGGGTCGACATCGGCAGAATGATCTGCCGGAAGATCGTGAAGAAACCCGCGCCATCCAGCCGTGCAGCCTTGATCAGCGCATCGGGAATGCTCACGTAGTAGTTACGGAAAAACAGCGTGGTAAACGCCAGACCATAGACCACGTGCACGAATACCAGTCCGGTGGTGGTGCTCGCCAGGCCCATCTTGCCGAGCGTGAACGAGGCTGGCAGCAGCACGGTCTGGAACGGCAGGAAGCAGCCAAACAGCAGCAGACCGAAGAACAGCTGCGAACCGCGGAAGCGCCAGAACGACAGCACGTAGCCGTTCAACGCGCCGATGGCAGTGGAGATGACCACGGCCGGCACGGTGATCTTGATCGAGTTCCAGAAGTAACCGTCAACCGTGGCCCAGGCCTTGACCCAGCCGATGCCGCTGACCACGGTCGGCCAACTGAGCAGGTTGCCGGTGCTGATGTCTTCCGGGGTCTTGAAACTGGTCAGCAGCATCACCACCAGCGGAATCAGGTACAGCAGGACCGCGAGGATCAGCACCGCGTAGATCGCGACGCGACTCAGGCTGAAAGCGGGTTTGGCAGCGAGACTAGTCATTACGCTTGGTCCTCAGCTCGGAGTACAGGTAAGGCACGATGATCGCGAGAATCGCACCGAGCATCAGAATCGCACTGGCCGAGCCCATGCCCATCTGGCCGCGACTGAAGGTGAAGGAATACATGAACATCGCCGGCAGGTCGGAGGAATAACCCGGGCCACCCGCCGTCATCGCCGCGACCAGGTCGAAGCTCTTGATCGCGATGTGCGCCAGAATCATTACCGCACTGAAGAACACCGGACGCAGGCTTGGCAGCACGACTTTCCAGTAGATGGTCGGCATGCTCGCGCCATCGATCTGCGCGGCACGGATGATCGACTGATCAACGCCACGCAGGCCGGCGAGGAACATCGCCATGATGAAGCCCGAGGCTTGCCACACGGCGGCGATCACCAGGCAGTAGACCACGCGATCCGGGTCGATCAGCCAGTCCAGACGGAAGCCTTCCCAGCCCCAGTCACGCAACAATTTGTCCAGGCCCATGCCCGGGTTGAGCAGCCATTTCCACGCGGTACCGGTGACGATCATCGAGAGCGCCATCGGATACAGGTAAATGGTGCGGATAAAGCCTTCGCGACGGATGCGCTGGTCGAGGAACACCGCCAGCAGCACCCCGATCACCAGCGTAATGCCGATGAACATGCCACCGAACACCGCGAGGTTCTTGCTCGCCACCCACCAGCGATCGTTGTCGAACAGCCGCGCGTATTGCGCCAGGCCGGCCCACTTGTAGTTGGGCAGGAACGTCGAGGTGGTGAACGACAGCACGAACGTCCACAGGATGTAGCCATAGAAGCCCACCAGCACGATGAACATGCTCGGCGCCAGCACCAGTTTCGGTAGCCAGCGCTGCAGTGCATCGAACGGCGAGGCCTTGCTGAACACAGCAACAGAACTCATGGGGAAATCCAGTACGAGGGTAGAAAATTCACACGCTTTCCCCTTGTGGGAGCGAGCTCTGTGGCGAGGGGATTTATCCCCGATCGGCTGCGAAGCAGTCGCAAAACCTTTGCACGCGGTCTTTCTGGTACTCCACCGCTGCAACTTTCTGGGGCCGCTGCGCGAACCATCGGGGATAAATCCCCTCACCACAAAGCCCGCTCCCACAAAGAGGGGCCTACGCTACTGAGGGTTATTTGGCCGACTGAACCGCCGCGCCCAGTTTCTTGGCCGCATCGGCCGGGTCGGCTTTCGGGTCGTTGATGTAGTTGGTCACGACATCAAAGAACGCGCCCTGCACCGCCAGCGTGGTCGCCATGTTGTGCGCCATGCTCGGCTGCAGGCCACCGGACTTGGCGTCTGCCAGGAAGTCCTTGGCAGCGGTCTGCGCGCAAGAGTCGAAACCGAGTTTGTCCATGTTGTTCAACATGTCGTTACGTACCGGGATCGAGCCTTTGTTGATGCTGAAGACTTTCTGGAAGTTTTCACCCAGCACGACTTTGGCGATGTCCTGCTGACCGGCCGCAGTGCCTTTGTCTTTCTGCTTGAACACCGCGAGGGAGTCGATGTTGTAGGTGAATGCCTTGTCGGTGCCAGGGAACGCTACGCACTCGTAGTCCTTGCCGGCGACTTTCTTGGCGGCGGTCCATTCGGACTTGGCCCAGTCACCCATGATCTGCATGCCGGCCTTGCCGTTGATGACCTTGGCCGCTTCCAGGTTCCAGTCCTGACCCTTGCCGTCCTGGTCCATGTAGGTCGCGACTTTCTTCAGCTCGGTCAGCGCCTTGACCATTTCCGGACCGGTCAGCGCTTTGTTGTCCAGATCGACCAGGGCTTTTTTGTAGCCATCAACGCCCATGACCGAGAGCACCACGGCTTCGAACACGGTGCTGTCCTGCCAAGGCTGACCGCCGTGGGCCAGCGGGATGAAGCCCGCAGCCTTGAGCTTGTCGCCGGCGGCGTAGAATTCTTCGAGGGTGGTCGGGTTCTTGGTGATCCCGGCTTTCTTGAAGACTTCCGGGTTGATCCACAGCCAGTTCACCCGGTGAATGTTCACCGGTACGGCCACGTAATCACCGTCGTACTTCACGGTATCGGAGACTTTCTTGTCGAGCAGGCTGTCCCACTTCTCTTCTTTGGCCACGTCCTTCAGGACGTCGGTGTCGAGCAGACCGGTGGAAGCCCACTCCTGGATGTCCGGGCCCTTGATCTGGGCGACACCTGGTGGGTTGCCGGCAACGGCGCGGCTTTTCAGCACGGTCATGGCCGTGGCACCGCCACCGCCGGCGACAGCGCCGTCTTTCCAGGTGAAACCGTCTTTTTCAACTTGCGCCTTGAGCACATCGACAGCGGCTTTTTCGCCACCGGACGTCCACCAGTGCACGACTTCGACCGAACCTTTGGATTCGGCAGCGGAAACACTGAGAGGCAGAATTGCGAGCGGGAACAGGGAGGCGACAGAAATGACAGTAGCGAGGCGAGAAATCGCATTCATCTGAGATGTACCTTTCTTGTTGTTATGCATGCAAGTCTGGTGCTTGCGCTGCACAGGAGTTTAAACAGGGCGATTCCCTTCGCAGGTAACGAAGGGACGCGCAAATGTCACCACATGGTTACACAGGAACAGGCCGGGATATTTGCGCCAGAGCTGTCGCCATACTCGGTGACAAGGGTAGACGAGGGATCAATACCGCCTGCCAGGCATGATACAGATCGGGTTTGCCCGGCCAGATATCGGCGCTCGGACGGTTTTGCGGATCGAGTTCGTGATGCCAGCTGCCGTCGCAGCGATCGATGAAATGGCCTTCACAGAATTCCCAGAACCGCCGGTACCAGGTTTCGTATTGCGCATCACCGGTGCGTTTGAGCAAGGCGCTGGCCGCCGCGCTGGCTTCAGCATGGGTCCAGTGCAAGCGATGACGCACCACGGCTTTGTTGCCCCAGTCGAGGGTGTAAACGATCCCCGGCGCGCCATCGACGTCCCAGCCGTTGCGGCAGTTCTGTTCGAAGAGTTTTTGCGCATCGGTCGCCAGCCAGCCCGGCGTAAGCATCCCGGCCTGGACCCGCGCCGCTTCCAGATGCAACAGCAGCCGCGCCCACTCGAAACCGTGGCCCGGGGTGGTGCCGTAAGGGCGGAAGCCGTCAGCCGGATTGTCGTGGTTGTACTCGCGCAGCGGTTGCCAGTCGCGGTCGAAATGCTCGATGACCATGTAGCCGTTGGCGGCGGCGTGACCGTGGATCACCCGCTCGACGATGCGCTGCGCACGTACCAGCCAGCGCGGATCTTCAGTGACATCGGCCAGCGCGAGGAACGCTTCGGTGGCGTGCATATTGCTGTTGGCGCCGCGATAGGCCTCTTCTTCGCGCCAGTCGCGATTGAAGAATTCGCGCATGGCGCCCTCTTCTTCGCTCCAGAAATACGTGTCGATGATGTCGATCGCGTCATCCAGCAGCGCCTGGGCGCCGGGACGCTGCGCGACCAGCGCCGAGCTGGCCGCGAGCGCGACAAAGGCATGCAGATAGGCGTTCTTGCCGGTGTTGCCATCGCGGTGTTCAGCGACCGCAAACCAGCCGCCGTGCAGCGCATCCCGCAACGGGCCGCGCAGGGCCGCGATGCCGTGATCGACCAGTTCGGCAAACCCCGGCAGCCCCTGAATATGGGCCATGGCGAAACTATGGGTCATGCGCGCGGTGTTCATGGTTTCGGCTTGCGCATGCGCCGGCAGATGGCCGCGTTCGTCGAGGTTGCCGAAACCTTCGGGCAGTTTTGCCGCTCTGGCGAATGCCAGCAGGCGCAGACCTTCGTCGGCGAGCCATTGCTGGTGGGCAGGGGCATTCAGCCAACTGCTGAAGCCGGGTTGGAAGAGATCCATGGGGGGCCTTTTTTGTTGTTATGACTGCGGGGAGTCTAAACAACGGGTCGGGGTGGGCTTGTAACGAAGGGGGCGGGGTTTGTCACCAGGCTGTGACAAAGAGCAACCCCTCACCCCAGCCCTCTCCCAGAGGTAGAGGGGGCCGACCGAGGGGTATTGAAGAGTTACGCCGACCTGAAAGTTTTTCAGCGAATCCATAATCGACACGGTGTTTCAGGTCGATGTATGACGCAAGACAACTCGGTCAGTCCCCTCTCCCTCCGGGAGAGGGCTAGGGTGAGGGGCTCTTTTGATCTAATCCGCCGAACGCGGCAACTGCAGGGTCACGCGCAACCCGCCCTCACGCAAATTCTGCAACGTCACCTCACCGCCATGGCTGTGAGCAATGTTGCGCGCAATGCCCAAACCGAGACCATAACCCTGCTGCTGGCCGGCCAAGCGAAAGTGCGGCTCGAACACCTGCTCCAGCCGCTGCTCCGGTACGCCCGGGCCTTCGTCGTCGACGTGCAGGACGAACGCGCGCTCATCGTCGTCGATGTGCAGATGCGCGTTCTGCCCATACTTCAGCGCATTGTCGATCAGGTTGCCGATGCAGCGTTTCAACGCCAGAGGTTTGCCTGGATACGCCGCCAGCGCCTTGCCCTGCTGGGTCACGCGGCCATTGCCGTTGGGCGCCAGGTAAGGCTCCACCAGACAATCGAGCACATGATTGAGGTCGACCGGTTCGATGTTCTCGTGGATGTCGGTGTCTTTCACGCACTGCAGCGCGCCTTTGACCAACAACTCCAGTTCATCCAGATCGCGACCGAACTTGGCTTGCAGCTGCTCGTCTTCAAGCAGTTCGACGCGCAAGCGCAGACGGGTGATCGGCGTGCGCAGGTCATGGGAAATCGCGCTGAACAACTGGCTGCGTTCGGTCAGGTAGCGGCTGATACGCTCGCGCATGGTATTGAACGCACGGCCCACTTCCACCACTTCGCTGCCGCCGCCCTCGGCCACCGGCTCGACATCGGCACCCAGCGACAGATCCCGCGCCGCCCGCGCCAGACGCTTGAGCGGCCGGCTCTGCCAGTGCACCAGCAGGCCGATGAACAGCAGCAAAAAGCCGCTGGTAAGGACGATGAACCACACCTGCTGTGCCGGCAGGCCTTGCTCTTCGAGACTGGTGTAGGGTTCGGGCAGCAACGAGGCGATGTACAGCCATTCGCCCGGCGCCATTTGAATCTGCGTGACCAGCACCGGCGGATTCACCGGTTCCAGCGTCAGTGCGTAATGCGCCCACGAGCGCGGCAGCTCATCGAGTTTCAGCCCGGCATTGAAGATCCGCAGATCCTCGGGGCTGACGAAGGTTACCGAGATATCGGTATCGTGGCCCAGCGACTGGCGCAACACTTCGTCCACCGCTTGAATCACCGCAGCCTTGCGCGGGGTGATCGGCAGCACGTCCATACCCAGCGGCTTGTCGTTGAGCGTCACCACAAAACGGGTGCCGCCCATGCTGCGCAACTGGTCGAGTACCAGCGGCCGGTACGCCACCGGCAACGAGCGGAAATAGCTGACGCTGGCGGTCATCGAATGGGCCAGGCTGCGGGCGCTGGTGACCAGGCCTTCGAGCTGGGTGGCGCGCAGTTGCGAGACCCAGATCACGCTCGACAACGTCTGCGCAAACAACACCGCCAACAAGGTCAGCAGCAGCATCCGCCCAAGCAGCGAACGCGGCACCGGCACCTTGCTGGCGAGCCGGCGCAGCGACTCAGTGAGCATTGCCGGCAACCACATTGGCTGCCAGTTGGTAGCCGCTGCCGCGCACGGTGCGGATCAGTCGTGGCGGTTTTTCTGTATCGCGCAGACGTTGGCGCAAGCGGCTGACGGCCATGTCGACAATCCGGTCGAGCGGCATCAGGTCACGGCCACGGGTGGCGTTGCCGATGGTGTCGCGGTCGAGAATTTCCTGCGGATGATCGAGAAACAACTTCAGCAGCGCAAAGTCGGCACCGGAGAGAATCACCTCTTCGCCGTCGGTGTGGAACAGTCGATGACTGACCATGTCCAGCCGCCACTCGTCGAAGGCCAGTACGTCGCTACCGCTGCGTTCCTGACCGAACTGCGCGCGACGCAGCAGCGCCTTGATTCGGGCTTGCAGTTCGCGGGGGCTGAAAGGTTTGCCGAGGTAGTCGTCAGCGCCGAGCTCCAGCCCGATTACCCGGTCGGCTTCGTCGGAACTGGCGGTGAGCATGATGATCGGCACCTGCGCCTGGCGCGGATGCTGGCGCACCCACCGGCACAGGCTGAAACCGTCTTCATCGGGCAGCATCACATCGAGGATCACCAGATCGCTCGGCGCCTCGTTGAGTGCCTGGCGGAAACTGGCGCCATCGGCGGTGGCCCGCACCTGAAACCCGGCGCGGGTCAGGTAGGTTTCCAGCAACTCGCGTATTTCCTGGTCGTCATCGACCAACAATATCGACTTGTTGACTGAGCTCACTTCGAAGGCATCCTTGTTGTTGGAATTGGGGCGGATTATGCCTTAAGCATCGAACTTGCAAACACCACAGAACCACTGTGGGAACAAACCTGTGGTGAGGGGATTTATCCCCGATGGGTTGCGCAGCGACCCTGGAAAAACCGGGCCTGCTTCGCAGGCCATCGGGGATGAATCCCCTCGCCACAAAGGCTCGCTCCCACAATTGGATTGCATTTCAGGTCGGGATTGCTTGCTCCAGTGCCACACCGGCCCCCACCAGCCCGGAATACGGCGCCGTCACCAGCCACACCGGAATGCCCTTGAAGTAATCGCTCATGCAGCCCTTGTCGGCGAAGCTGCGGGCAAAACCGCTTTCGACGAAGAAATCGGCAAAGCGCGGAATCACCCCGCCAACGATGTACACGCCGCCACGCCCACCGGTGGTCAGCACGTTGTTGCCGGCCACGCGGCCGAGCCAGCAGCAGAACTGCTCCAGCACTTCCAGCGCGATCGGATCGCCAGCCAGGCCGGCTGCGGTGATCGCTTCCGGCGTATCGAGTGTCGGCTCATGCCCATCCACCGCGCAGATCGCCCGATACACCCGAGGCAAGCCGCCGCCGCTCAACGCAGTCTCGGCGCTGACGTGGCCAATCTCGTTGTGGATGTGCTGCCAGAGCTGGGTTTCACGCGGGCTGCTCAGCGGCAGATCAACGTGACCGCCCTCCCCCGGCAAGGCGGCAAACCGCCCTTCGCCCAGATCGAGCAAGGTGCCGACGCCCAGGCCAGTGCCCGGGCCGATCACCACCGCCGGGCGCAACGGCTCCGGCGTGCCTTCGCAGACCACGCGGAATTCACCGGGCTGCAAACGGGTCATGCCCAGCGCCATCGCCGAGAAGTCGTTGATCAGCAGCAGTTGCTCGACCTGCAAGGTCTGGCAGAACGCCGTGCGGCTCAGGCGCCAGTGGTTGTTGGTGAATTTGAATTCATCACCACTCACCGGCCCCGCCACCGACAGGCACACCGAACCGATCGAACCCGGCGCCAGACCGAGGCCGCTCAGGAACAGGCTGATCGCCTGTTCCGGGCTGGCGTGGTCGGCTGTCGCCAGCACCTGAACCGATTGCAGTTGCTGGTTTTTCCACAACGCGAACCGCGCGTTGGTGCCTCCGATATCACCGACCAAAGCCAGTTTCAATTAAGCGTCTCCAGGGCAGAAGTGAAGGCGCTGGCGCCCTGCTCCGCCGAGCTGAAGGCCAAACGCATGAAGCCAAACAGTTCGCGACCGCTGCCGATGTTGTTGCCCAACAGGCCTTTGGCAGGTTCGCGCGCTGCAAATTCGGCGGCGTCGACCTTGAGTTCCAAAGTGCCTTTGACGCCATCGACGCGGATGATATCGCCCTCTTGCACCCGCGCCAAAGCACCACCGACATAAGCTTCAGGACTGACGTGAATCGCCGCCGGGATTTTCCCCGACGCGCCGGACATGCGCCCGTCGGTGACCAGCGCGACTTTGAAGCCGCGATCCTGCAGCACGCCGAGGAACGGCGTCATCTTGTGCAGCTCGGGCATGCCATTGGAGCGCGGGCCCTGGAAGCGCATCACCGCGACAAAATCCTTCTCCAGCAGACCGGCCTTGAACGCATCGGCCAGATCCTGCTGATCCTGGAACACCATGGCCGGTGCTTCGACGATCTGGTTTTCCAATGCCACCGCAGAAACCTTCATCACACCGCGACCGAGGTTGCCTTCCATCACCCGCAAGCCACCCTCGGCGGAGAATGCACGGGCGACCGGGCGCAGGATGTTTTCGTCGAGGCTTTCGATCGGGCCTTCGCGCCACACCAGTTCACCGTTATCGAGGAACGGCTCTTTGGTGTAGCGGCTCAGACCGTGGCCAAGCACGGTGTTGACGTCTTCGTGCAGCAGGCCGGCTTCGAGCAGTTCGCGGATCAGGAACGACATACCGCCAGCAGCCTGGAAGTGGTTGATGTCGGCTTTACCGTTCGGGTAGACGTGGCTCAGGGTCGGCACGACTTCGGAGAGGTCGGCCATATCCTGCCAGGTCAGCTGGATGCCAGCGGCCATGGCGATCGCCGGCATGTGCAGAGTGTGGTTGGTCGAGCCGCCGGTGGCGTGCAGCGCGACGATCGAGTTGACCAGCGCTTTCTCGTCGACGATTTCGCCGATCGGCATGAAGTTGCCATTCTGCTTGGTCAGGCGCGTGACCTGATGCGCGGCTTCGCGGGTCAGGGCATCACGCAGCGGGGTGTTCGGGTTGACGAACGAGGCGCCCGGCAAGTGCAGGCCCATGACTTCCATCAGCAATTGGTTGGTGTTGGCGGTGCCGTAGAAGGTGCAGGTACCCGGGCTGTGGTAGGACTTCATCTCCGATTCCAGCAGCTCTTCGCGGGTCGCCTTGCCTTCGGCGTACTTCTGCCGCACGTCGGCTTTTTCCTTGTTGGAAATCCCCGAGACCATCGGCCCGCCCGGGACGAAGATCGTCGGCAGATGGCCGAAGCGCAGCGAACCCATCATCAGCCCCGGCACGATCTTGTCGCAGATGCCGAGCATCAGCGCGCCGTCGAACATGTTGTGCGACAGCGCCACCGCCGTGGACATGGCGATCACTTCGCGGCTCGGCAGGCTCAGCTCCATGCCCGGCTCGCCCTGGGTCACGCCATCACACATCGCCGGCGTACCGCCGGCGAACTGGCCGACCGAGCCGATTTCGCGTAGGGCGTTTTTGATCTGCTGGGGAAAGACTTCGTACGGCTGGTGCGCCGAGAGCATGTCGTTATACGAAGAAACAATGGCGATGTTCGCCGAGTTCATCATCCGCAAGCTGTGCTTGTCTTCGCTGCCGCACCCGGCCACGCCGTGGGCGAAGTTGGCGCATTGCAGCTTGCCGCGCATCGGCCCGTCGGTAGCGGCACCGCGAATCAGTGCAAGGTAAGCCTGACGCGTGGCGCGGCTGCGGGCGATAAGCCGTTCGGTGACCTCAAGGACGCGGGGATGCATGTGTAGAACTCCAGGCTAACGGATGTGGCGACCTGATTGTCTATGCTGATCAAACGCCGTTGTTGTTGGAATGACAGACGGCTTTTTTGACCATTCGGACCAGTTGATTCAGGTCACTCGTTGTAGATAAAACAAAATATTGCCACTAAAAAGGCTTGTTTTCTATTTTTATGCGAATAATCTTGTAATTCCAACAACAAAACGACGGCGGCGCTGTTCAATGACTCTTCGAATCGCAATCAATGGTTTTGGCCGCATCGGCCGTAATGTCCTGCGCGCACTGTATACCCAAGGCTATCGACAGGATTTGCAGATCGTCGCCATCAACGATCTGGGCGACAGCGCCATCAATGCCCATCTGCTCAAATATGACACCGTTCACGGCACATTCGACGCCGAAGTGGCTCACGACAACGAAAGCCTGACGGTCAATGGCGACCGCATTTCGGTCAGCGCGATTCGCAACCCGGCCGACCTGCCGTGGGCCGCGGAAAAAATTGATGTGGTGTTCGAATGCACCGGTCTGTTCACCGACCGTGCCAAAGCCGCCGCGCATCTTACTGCCGGCGCGCGCAAAGTCATCATCTCGGCCCCGGCCAAGGGCGCCGACGCCACGGTGGTTTACGGCGTCAACCACGACATTCTGCGCCAGTCGCACCAGATCATCTCCAACGCTTCGTGCACCACCAACTGCCTGGCGCCAGTGGCGCAGGTGCTGCACCGCGAGCTGGGGATCGAAAGCGGCCTGATGACCACGATTCATGCCTACACCAACGACCAGAACCTGACCGACGTTTACCACACCGACCCGTACCGCGCGCGTTCGGCCACGCAGAACATGATCCCGAGCAAGACCGGCGCCGCTGAAGCGGTAGGCCTGGTGCTGCCGGAACTGGCGGGCAAACTGACCGGCATGGCCGTGCGGGTGCCGGTGATCAATGTGTCGCTGGTGGATCTGACCGTGCAGTTGAAGAAGGAAGCCACGGCCGACGAGGTCAACGCGCTGATGAAGGCGGCCAGCCAGCACTCGAAAATTTTGGGTTACAACACGTTGCCGCTGGTTTCCAGCGACTTCAACCACAACCCGCTGTCGTCGATCTTCGATGCCAACCACACCAAAGTCAGCGGCAAACTGCTGAAGGTGCTGGCCTGGTACGACAACGAATGGGGCTTTTCCAACCGCATGCTGGATAACTGCCTGGCGCTCTGCAACGCGGAATAATCCCCTCCTCCCATGTGGGAGCGGGCTTGCTCGCGAAGGCGTCGTGTCAGGCAATTAATGTATCGACTGACTCACCACATTCGCGAGCAAGCCCGCTCCCACAGGTTTTTGATTTCAATCTGAAATCAACACTTGACCACTTGACTGGATGATAAGCATTATCATTCGCTCGAAATGGATCAGGTTCCCCCGTGAGTCAATCGCGCTTCAATCATGTCTTCCTCTCTCAGCGCACGTCCCTGCTGCGCACGATCGAGCGGATGGTCAACAACCACAGCACCGCCGAAGACCTGTTGCAGGAGACCTACCTGCGCGTCACGCGGGCGCTGAGCGAGCGCGCCATCGATCACCTTGAACCCTTCGTGTTCCAGACCGCGCGCAATCTGGCGCTGGATCACCTGCGTGCGCGCAAGATCCATTCGCGGACCATGGTCGATGACGTGCCACAGGACGTGGTGCACAGCGTCGCCGCCCCCGCCAGCAGCGCCGAAGACGCCGCCCACGCCGAACAATTGCTGGAGCGCCTGAACGTGAGCCTCAGTCAACTCAGCCCCCGCCAGCAGCAGATTTTCATCCTCAGCCGCCTGCACGGGCACAGCTACCAGGAAATCGCCGACGAGTTGAATGTGTCCCTCAGCACCGTGCAGAAGGAACTCAAGCTGATCATGTCGATCTGCATCGGTGTCGCCGAGCGCTTGAATGGCGACTGAGGCCAAAGGCGTTTGCTGTCATCCACAGGATCGACTGCACTGATCATTGGGCTTTGTTACCCTTGGCCGACTTTTACGCTTCACTTAAAAAACAGCCGTGCACAGACACTGCCGAGGAAACACCGTGACGGACACCCACCGCTCGCCTTCGCCCGCAACGGCGCAGGACGCCGCCCGTGCAATGGACCAGGCTCTGGACTGGCTCATCGTGCTCGGCAGTGCGGACGAAGAGCAGACCCGGCAATTTCACGCATGGCTGGCGGCCGATCCGTTGAATGCCGAGGCGTTCGCCAAGGCTCAGGCGATCTGGGACGGGCCGCAAGTCGCCCTATGCGCGCAAAGCCTCGCGGCCAAACCGGCGAAAGTCACCGTCCTCAAGCGGTTGCGTCCGCACTGGAAACCGTTGGCCACCGCTGCGGTGCTGATTCTGGGCCTGTTCAGTTTCAGCAATCTGCCGATGCGCCTGCAGGCCGATCACCTGACCGTGGTCGGCGAGCGTCAGCGCCTGCAACTGGAGGATGGCTCCAAAGTGTTGCTCAACACCAACTCGGCATTCTCCAGCACCATCAATGACCGGCAGCGCGTGGCGCGGCTGTATCAGGGCGAAGCGTTTTTCGAAGTGGCTGCCAACCGTGGCCAGCCGCTGCAAATCGATGCCGGCCCGGTGCAGGCCAGCGTGCGCGACACCGCGTTCGCCGTGCGCTATCTGGACGGCGTCGCGCAGGTCAATGTGCAACGCGGTGATGTCGATCTGCGCGCCACGCACAACGACGCACGAGTGCGTTTGAGCGCCGGCGAAAGCATTCGCATCGGCCCCAACGGTTTCGATCGTCCGGCCAAGCTCGATGCCGCCACCGATCTGGCCTGGGTTCAGGGCCGACTGGTGTTCGAGAACTGCCCGTTGAATCAGGTACTGGCCGAATTGCGCCGCTACTACCCGGGCTGGATCATCAACACCAACGAGCAGTTGGCCGACGTCAACGTCACCGGCAACTACCGCCTCGACCAGCCGCTGGACGTGGTGCGTTCCCTCGCCCACATCACCTCGGCGCGCCTGCAGGAATTCCCCGCGCTGGTGATCCTGAACTAAATGAGAATTATTTTTACTCGATAGCCAAAGCCCGTTCGTCTCGTTATAGCCAATGCAATTGATTCGCATCTTCGGAGACGGATCAGCACCTATAAAGATTCGTGCGACACGGAGCGCTATCGATGTCCTCTCGCCTTACCCGCCAGACTGCTTCCCCTTCCCGCGTATTGTCGCTGCTGACGGCCGCCATCCTCATGGCCGGCACCGCACCGCTGATGGCTGCCACCGAACAACCGGCGCGCAACATGGGTGATTATTCGTTCTCGATCGGCCAGCAACCGCTGGTGTCGGCGCTCAATGCCTTTACCAGCGTCACTGGTTGGCAGGTCGGCTTGCCGGCGGAACTGGGTCAGGGTGTTTCGTCGCCGGGCGTGCGCGGTTCGCTGCCGCCGGAAAAAGCCCTGGAGCGCCTGTTGGTGGGGACCAACCTGAGCTTCCGCAAGCTGAGCAACAACAACGTGGTGCTGGAAAAGCGCAATAACAGCGGCGCGCTCAATCTGGATCAGGTGACCATCAGCGCCACCCGCCAGGAACAGTCGGTCAACAGCGTGCCGGCCACCGTCACCGTGCAGACCCGCCAGGATCTGGATCGCAACAACGTCAACACCATCAAGGATCTGGTGCGCTACGAGCCGGGCGTGTCCGTCGGCGGCGCCGGCCAGCGTGGCGGTATCAGCGGCTATAACATCCGCGGCATCGACGGCGACCGCATCCTGACGCAGGTTGACGGCGTCGAAGTGCCGGACGGTTTCTTCAACGGCCCGTACGCCAAGACCCAGCGCAATTACGTCGACCCGGAAATCGTCAAACGCGTGGAAATCCTCCGGGGTCCGGCCTCGGTGCTGTACGGCAGCAACGCCATTGGCGGCGCCGTCAGCTACTACACCCTCGAGCCGGACGACATCATCAAGCCCGGCAAAGACGTCGGCGCTCGCTTCAAAACCGGTTACAGCTCCGCCGATGAGAGCTGGCTGAAATCCGCCACCGTCGCCGGGCGTGCCGAGCAGTTCGACGGCTTGCTGCACTTCAGCCAGCGCGACGGTCACGAAACCGATTCCTACGGCAGCAACAACGGCACGGGCCTGGCGCGCACCGCTGCCAACCCGGAAGACGTCAAGGCCACCAACGTCCTGGCGAAGATCGGCTGGAACTACAACGAAGATTCCCGTCTGGGCCTGACCTACGAGAAGTACAAGGACGATCGCGACACCGATCAGAAAAGTGCCTACGGCGGCCCGTACTTCAACGGCGCGCCGACCATCCCCAACAGCATGCTGCCCGGCGGCATGTACCAGTGGCGCACCGGCAATGACACCATCACCCGCGAGCGTTTCGGCCTCGAGCACAGCTTTGCCCTCGACAGCCTGCTGGCCGATAACGTGAAGTGGAGCCTCAATCACCAGATCGCCAAAACCGATCAGAGCACCGAAGAGTTCTACTATCCGATGACCCGTAAAGTGCTGCGCACCCGCGACACGGTCTACGAGGAAAAACAGTGGGTATTCGATGCGCAACTGGACAAGGCCTTCGCCATCGGTGACACCGATCACGTGCTGACCTACGGCACCACGATCAAGCAACAGAAGGTCACCGGCTCGCGCAGCGGCGACGGCAAGTGCCTCGCGGTCGGCCGTGGCTGCACCGCCATCGGCGCCACCAGCGCGGCGGATGTGCTGAAAAAATCCAGCGACTTCCCGGACCCGACCATCAACACCTACAGCTTGTTCGCTCAGGATCAGATCAGCTGGAACCAGTGGACCTTCCTGCCGGGCCTGCGCTACGACCACACCCAGCTAAAGCCGCACATCACCCAGGAATTCCTCAACACCGTGGCCGCCGACGGCAACGGCACGGTCAGCGACGCGAACAAGAGCTGGCACAAAGTCTCGCCCAAATTCGGCCTGACCTACGCCCTGACCGAAAATTACACCTGGTACGGCCAGTACGCCGAAGGTTTCCGCACGCCGACCGCTAAAGCGCTGTACGGACGCTTTGAAAACAGCACCACCGGCTACAACGTGGCGCCCAACCCGAACCTGGAACCGGAGAAAAGCAAAAGCTATGAAACCGGTCTGCGCGGCAACTTCGAACAAGGCTCGTTCGACGTGGCGGTGTTCTATAACAAGTACCGCGATTTCATCAACGAAGACGCGGTCACTCCCGGTTACGACGAGCTGACCTTCCAGTCGAGCAACATCAAGCACGCGACCATCAAGGGCGCCGAAGTCAAAGGTCGCCTGAACCTCGATGCGTTCGGCGCGCCGCAGGGCCTCTACACCCAAGGCTCGATCGCCTATGCCTACGGTCGCAACAACGACAACGGCGAGCCACTCAACAGCGTCAATCCGCTGACTGGCGTATTCGGTCTGGGTTACGACCAGAACAATTACGGCGGCCTGCTGAGCTGGACCGTGGTGAAGAAAAAGGACCGCGTCGACGACAGCAACTTCAAATCGCCGGATGGCGTCAGCAGCCAGTTCAAGACCCCGGGCTTCGGCATTCTCGATCTGGCCGGCTACTACAAAGTCACCGACGACGTCACCGTCAGCGGCGGCATCTACAACCTGACCGACAAGAAATACTGGCTGTGGGATGACGTGCGCGGTTACGACAGCGTCGGCGAAGCCTCGGTGACGCAACCGGCCAACCTCGATCGTCTGACCCAACCGGGCCGCAACTTCACGATCAATCTGGTCTGGGACATCTGATCCGGACGGCCCTGCGACGCGCATTGTTCAGCGCGTCGCAGGGCTTTTTTTTACGGTTTGGCACCTGCCCGTTCGTCTCGTTATCAAGCGCCTCTTTTATCAAGGACACCCCATGACCACATCGGAAAAAGCCCTGCGTTCACAACGCCTGAACCAGATCACCCACGAGCCGCACAGCAAGCTCGACGCCCTGGTCAAGGCCCACGCGCCGTTCGAGACCCGCGCCAACTTCGCGCGTTTCGTGGTCGCGCAGTACCTGTTCCAGTCGGAACTGGTCGATCTCTATAACAATGCCGAACTGACTGCCATCGTCCCGGATCTGCCGGCCCGTTGCCGCGCGGATGCGGCCAAGGCTGACCTGGCGGATCTCGATACCGATATCCCGCCACCGGTGGCCGGTGCGCTGAAAAACCCGAGCAAAGCCCGTGCATTGGGCTGGATTTTCGTCTCCGAAGGTTCGAAGCTCGGCGCTGCGTTCCTGATCAAACGTGCGGTGGCGCTGGAGCTGAGCGAAACCTTTGGTGCCCGTCACCTGGGTGAACCGGAAGGCGGCCGTGCCGAAGGCTGGAAAAGCTTCGTGCGCACCCTCGATTCCCTGCAGTTCACGGCCGAAGAGGAAGCCGAAGTCGAGCAAGGCGCAATCGACGCGTTCAACCGCTTCACCGTGCTGCTGGAACAGGCTTACGCCACAGAAGCCGAACCGGCCTGACCCAACACAAATCCCTACTGTGGGAGCGGGCTTGCTCGCGAAAGCGCTGTGTCAGCCACCTCATATGTCACTGACACACCGCTTTCGCGAGCAAGCCCGCTCCCACATGGGAACAGCGCGAGCCTGTAGAATCCCCGATTCGTCTCACTGTACTCCCCGAGCCCATGCCGCAACCCGCCACCTCAAAACTCGCCCGTCTGCTGTTCGGCCTGCTGGCCTACGTCAGCCTCGGCATTGGCCTGATCGCCATCGTCGTGCCCGGCCTGCCGACCACCGAGTTCATCCTGCTCGCCGCCTGGGCCGCGACTCGCAGCTCGCCGCGCCTGAGCGCCTGGCTGGAAAACCATCGGCTGTTCGGGCCGATCCTGAGCAACTGGCGCAACGGCAAGATCATCGCGCGCAAAGCCAAGGTCAGCGCCACGATCAGCATGCTGCTGTGCGCGACGTTGATGCTGGTAATGCTCGATCACGGCTGGCCGGTGTATCTGGCAATTGCCGGGATGAGTCTGGGCAATCTGTGGATCTGGTCGCGCCCGGAAGCGCTCCCCTCCTCTTCCTGACCTCCCACTATGCTTTGTGGATGTGGCTTTTGTGGTGAGGGGATTTATCCCCGATTGGCTGCGCAGCAGCCACTAAATCAGGCATCCGCAGAGTTTCAGTTAAAACTGGTTGTCAGGTTTTGGGCCTGCTGCGCAGTCCATCGGGGCGGTGCGATGTTTCGCTAAATCCCCTCACCACAAAGCCTCATCACCAGCATTTCCTCAGCGTTCATCAGGCTGAAACTTCCCTGTAATTAATCGCCTTTTCAGCACATTCCCCTGCGCAAACGTTTAGCGCTGACCGTTCGTCGGCAAGCGCCTCATGCCCTCTCGCTGCGCGCCGATGAGCAATGCATGGCGCTGAATGGATTTGGCGAACCGGGTAGTTCATCCCGTGGCCACCTGCTCATTCATTCACGAGATCGCCCCATGTTCGACTCTCTCTCCATTCGCCTGAAAATCGTCCTGCTCTCCGGCCTGTGCCTGCTGGGTGTGGTTGCGCTGATCGTCGGCATGAACATTTACCAGACCAACCAGAACGACGATCTGGTCAGTGACTCCAGCAGCAAGATGCTCACCGCCAGTGTGCAGAACCTGTTGCAGGCCAAGGCGGCCGAACAAGCAGTGCGGGTGCAGAAGACCTTTGGCGAAAGTCTGACGGTGATCACCGCGCTGGCCGATCAGATCAAGGACATGCGCGCACTGGCCGCCAAGCGTTCGCTGGACGCCGGGGCCCTGCGTGAAGAGTTGAACCAGAGCCTGAAAACCGCGTTCGAGCGCAACGACAAGGTGCTCGGCATCTGGCTCGCCTTCGAACCCAACGGCCTCGACGGCAAGGACAGCGAGTTCGTCAACGATGCCGCGCGTCAGTCCAATGAAGCCGGGCGTTTTGCAACTTACTGGAGCCGCGCTGCCGGCTCGGCGCTGAACACGATCATGGTCGAAGAAGACATGACCAAGACCACCCTCAGCGTCAGCGGCACGCCGTACAACAGCTGGTACACCTGCCCTCGCGACAACAAGCGTACCTGCCTGCTCGATCCGTATGCCGACACCGTGGGCGGCAAGGAAATGTTGATGACCACCATTTCCGTGCCGTTGATCGTCGACGGCAAGGCCATCGGCGTGGTCGGTGTCGACATCGCCCTCGATGCCCTGCAAGCGGCGGCGGTGGAGTCCCAACGCAACCTGTTCAACAACGCCGGGCACATGCTGATCGTTTCGGGCAGCGGCGTGCTCGCTGCTGACAGTTCCGATGCGACCAAGGTTGGTAAAAAGATCAGCGATACCCTCGGTGCCGATGGCAAGGATCTGCTGCAACTGGTCAGCAGCGGCACGCCGAAGATTCTCGAACAGGGCGAGCTGATTCGCGCGGTGTATCCGGTCGATCCGATTGGCAACTCGCGGGCCTGGGGTGTGGTCATCGACTTGCCGAAACAGGTGCTGCTAGCCGACTCGGTCAAGCTGCAAGCGGTACTCGACGATGCGCAGGAAACCGGTGTGCTCACTGCGTTGCTGGTGGCTGTGGTGGCCGGTCTGGTCGGTCTGCTGCTGATCTGGCTCACCGCCTCGGGCGTGACCCGGCCGATCAACAGCGTCGCCGAGATGCTGAAGAACATCGCCAGCGGTGAAGGCGATCTGACCCAGCGCCTGAACTACAGCAAGAAGGATGAACTGGGCGAACTGGTGAACTGGTTCAACCGCTTCCTCGACAAGCTGCAACCGACCATCGCCCAGATCAAACAGAGCATCACTGAAGCGCGTGGCACTGCTGATCAGTCATCGGAAATCGCCCGCCAGACCAGCGAAGGCATGCAGGTGCAGTTCCGCGAAATCGATCAGGTCGCCACCGCCTCCAATGAAATGAGCGCCACCGCCCACGACGTCGCCAACAGCGCGTCGAACGCGGCCAACGCCGCCAAGGGCGCCGATCAGTCGGCCAGGGACGGCATGTCGATCATCGAGCGCAGCACCCGCGACATCAATCAACTGGCCGATGAAGTCAGCAAAGCGGTGACCGAAGTCGAAGCGCTGGCGGTCAACAGCGAGCAGATCGGTTCGGTGCTGGAAGTCATCCGCAGCATCGCCGAACAGACCAACCTGCTGGCGCTCAACGCCGCCATCGAAGCCGCCCGCGCCGGGGAAAGCGGTCGTGGTTTCGCGGTGGTGGCCGACGAGGTGCGCAACCTCGCCAAGCGCACTCAGGATTCGGTGGAAGAAATCCGCATCGTCATCGAACGCATCCAGACCGGCACCCGTGGCGTGGTCGCGACCATGCATTCGAGCCAGACCCAGGCGCACAACAACGCCGGGCAGATCCGGCAGGCGGTGGATGCGCTGGGCAAGATCAGCGATGCGGTGACGGTGATCAGCGACATGAACCTGCAGATCGCCAGCGCCGCCGAACAGCAGAGCGCCGTGGCCGAAGAGGTCAACCGCAACGTCTCGGCGATTCGCACCGTGACTGAAACCCTGACCGAGCAGGCCACCGAGTCGGCGGCGATCAGCAGCCAGCTCAATGCCCTGGCCAGTCAGCAGATGAAGCTGATGGATCAGTTCCGCGTCTGAAATCCACCACAGTCCCCTTGTGGGAGCGGGCTTGCTCGCGAATACGGTGTGTCAGTCACTTTATATGGCGCTGATACACCGCATTCGCGAGCAAGCCCGCTCCCACAGGGATTTGTGTTGACTCAGGAGATGAGGGTTTTCATCTAAGCCGAGATTTTTTTGCACTATCATCGCCCTCTCTCCCGGAGGGCCTTCGATGACTGATTTACTCACGTCCATTCAAGCCGCACTCGGCTTGCCCCACACGCCGATTCCGTTCACCGCCAGTGGCGCCCTGCCCTCGGCGTTCGCCGTCAGCGACCTGGCCTGCGCGAGCATCGGCGCTGCCGGTCAGGCCGTCAGCGAACTGCTCCGGCAACAGACCGGGCACTTGCCCGCCGTGGAAGTTGATCGGCGTCTGGCGTCGTTCTGGTTTGCCACCTCGTTGCGGCCGATCGGCTGGGAGATCCCGCCGCTGTGGGATCCGATTGCTGGCGACTACGCAACCGAAGACGGCTGGATCCGCCTGCACACCAACGCCCCACATCACCGTGCTGCGGCTGAAAGCGTGCTCGGTGCCTGCGCCGATCGCGCTGCCATGGCGGCGAAAGTCGCGCAGTGGAACAGCGCCGATCTGGAACAAGCGGTGGTCGAGGCCAACGGCTGCGCCGCCGAAATGCGCAGTTGGGCGCAATGGCAGCAGCATCCGCAAGGGATGGCAGTGAATGCCGAGCCGCTGGTGCATTTCATCGATTCGCAGGATGAAAAGGCCAACGCGTGGCAAGGCTCGGTGGCGCAACCGCTGGCCGGGCTCAAGGTGCTCGACCTGACCCGCGTGCTCGCCGGCCCCACCGCCAGCCGTTTTCTCGCGGGCCTCGGCGCCAACGTGCTGCGCATCGATCCGCCGAGCTGGAACGAGCCGGGTGTCATTCCCGACATGACTCTTGGCAAACGCTGTGCGCGGCTGGACCTGCAGCAACCGAGCGATCGCGCGGTGTTCGAAATCCTGTTGAAGGACGCCGACATTCTCCTGCACGGCTACCGTGCCGATGCCCTGGAACACCTCGGTTTCGGCGCCGAACGCCGTCGACAACTGGCGCCGGGGCTGATCGACGTCAGTCTCAATGCCTACGGCTGGAGCGGCCCATGGCAGAACCGCCGTGGCTTCGACAGCCTGGTGCAGATGAGCAGCGGCATCGCCGAGGCCGGACAGCGCTGGAAACAGGCTGACAAACCGACGCCGCTGCCGGTGCAGGCGCTGGATCACGCGACCGGGTATCTGATGGCGGCGAGTGCGATCACATTGCTCACTGAACGTTTGCGCAGCGGTCGCGGCGGTTCTGCACGCTTGTCACTGGCGCGCACCGCCAAACTGTTGATCGAACATGGGCCTGGGACGAGCGAAGCGTTGCGCGCCGAGGCTAAACAGGATCAAGACTCACGGGTGGAGCAGACCCCGTGGGGGCCGGCGCACCGCTTGCTGGCACCGGTGACGATCAGCGGGACGCCGCTGCAGTGGGCGTTGCCGGCTACTGAATTGGGTTCGCATCGCGCGCAGTGGTGATGACCATTCGGGCCTCTTCGCGAGCAAGCCCGCTCCCACAGGGGAATGCATTTCAAATGTGGGAGCGGGCTTGCTCGCGAAGAGGCCCGCACTGACACCACCGATGCACAATCAATCCACCTACAGCGACAACACCCCGCTGTACAAACCATACGCCGCCAGCCCCGCGCCGATCAGCACGCAGGCGAAAATGCCTTTCTCGACAGGGGTGAACAGCGGCTCGCCCTGCTCATGCTTGGCCTTGGCAAACAGCACCACCCCCGGTGCATACAGCAGCGCCGACAGCAGCAGGTATTTCACCCCGCCGGCATACAACAGCCACACCGCGTAGCACAGGGCGATGCCGCCAATCAGCAAGTCCTTGGTGCGTTCGGCCGAGGCATGTTCATAGGTTTCGCCGCGCCCGCTGAGCAACACCGCATACGCCGCCGACCACAGATACGGCACCAGTATCATCGACGAAGCGAGGTAGATCAGGCTGGTGTAGGTGCCGGCAGAAAACAGTGTGATCAGCAGGAATAGCTGAATCATCACGTTGGTCAGCCACAACGCATTGACCGGCACATGGTTGGCGTTTTCCTTTTTCAGGAACGCCGGCATGGTCTTGTCCCGGGCCGTGGCGAACAGGATTTCGGCGCAGAGCAGCGCCCATGACAGCAATGCGCCGAGCAGCGACACCGCCAGACCGAGGCTGATCAGCAGCGCGCCCCACGGCCCGACGATGTGTTCCAGCACCGCCGCCAGCGACGGGTTTTGCAACCTGGCCAATTCGGGCTGGCTCATGATCCCCAGCGACAGCACGTTGACCAGCACCAGCAGCGCCAGCACCCCGAGGAAACCGATCACCGTGGCGCGCCCGACATCGGTGCGTTTCTCCGCCCGCGCCGAATAGACGCTGGCGCCCTCGATGCCGATGAACACGAACACCGTGACCAGCATCATGTTGCGCACCTGATCCATCACCCCGCCGAAGCTCGGGTTGCTGCGGCCCCAGATGTCGCGGGTGAAAATGTCGGCCTTGAACGCCACGGCGGCAATCACGATGAACATGATCAGCGGCACGATCTTGGCGACCGTGGTCACCTGATTGATGAACGCCGCCTCCTTGATCCCGCGCATCACCAGAAAATGCACCGCCCACAACAGCACCGACGCGCAGCCGATGGCGATCGGCGTATTGCCCTGACCGAATACCGGAAAGAAGTAACCGAGGGTGCTGAACAGCAACACGAAATAACCGACGTTGCCCAGCCACGCGCTGATCCAGTAGCCCCAGGCGGACGAGAAACCCATGTAGTCGCCAAACCCGGCCTTGGCGTAGGCATAGACCCCCGAGTCCAGCTCGGGCTTGCGGTTGGCCAGGGTCTGGAACACGAACGCCAGGGTTAGCATGCCGATGGCGGTGATCCCCCAGCCGATCAGGATTGCCCCGGCATCGGCGCGGGCCGCCATGTTCTGCGGCAGGGAAAAAATCCCCCCGCCAATCATCGAACCCACCACCAGGGCGATCAACGCACCCAGTCGCAGCTTTTGCGTCGGTTGCGACATTCTTGTCTCCCTTCATTCATTTGTAACAACTATTAACTAAACGCCTGATACCAGACGACGTTTATCAGGTAATACCGAGAAACACTCGTTTATATATAGCGACTGACGCTAACGACTAGCACGCTAAGACAGTTTTGTGCGCGAATCCTAATAAATTAATTCTGTACTGAAAACAGATGGCGAAAATTTGCCAAAAGCTGAAAAGGAACTAGCGTGATAACTCTAAAGTAATAAGACCAATTCCCAACCACATCAGGCAAAAGCCTCTAGGACGGGCTTTCCAGGCGATAGCGTTATGCCTCCACTTGTTTCATAAGTCATTCATTAACAATGGAATGTGGCCATGCACTGATCTATGTCAGCTGATTGAACAGACAACAGATCTACGCTGTGAACTCTTCTCTCCTGCAATGGAGTCATGCAATGTCTGAAGCTCCCGGAAAACTACGACTCGGTGCACTGGTTGCCTTGGTAGTCGGCTCAATGATTGGTGGCGGGATATTCTCTTTGCCACAAAACATGGCCGCGAGCGCCGACGTCGGCGCGGTACTGATTGGCTGGGCCATCACCGCTGTCGGCATGCTCACCCTCGCTTTTGTCTTTCAAACCCTCGCCAATCGCAAGCCTGACCTGGACGGCGGTGTCTACGCCTACGCCAAGGCCGGATTTGGCGACTACATGGGTTTCTCGTCCGCCTGGGGTTACTGGATCAGTGCCTGGCTGGGCAACGTTGGCTACTTTGTTCTGTTGTTCAGTACCCTCGGGTATTTCTTTCCGATTTTCGGCGAAGGCAACACGGTAGCGGCGGTGATCGGCGCCTCGGTGCTGCTGTGGGCCGTGCACTTTCTGGTACTGCGCGGGATAAAGGAAGCGGCGTTCATCAACCTGGTGACCACCGTCGCCAAGGTCGTGCCGCTGCTGCTGTTCGTGCTGATCGCGGTATTCGCCTTCAAACTGGACATCTTCACCGCCGACATCTGGGGTGTGAAAAACCCGGATCTGGGCAGCGTAATGAACCAGGTGCGCAACATGATGCTGGTCACCGTGTGGGTGTTCATCGGCATCGAGGGCGCGAGCATCTTCTCGGCGCGGGCGGAAAAACGCTCGGACGTCGGCAAGGCCACCGTCATCGGTTTCATCACCGTGCTGCTGTTCCTGGTGCTGGTCAACGTGCTGTCGCTGGGCATCATGACCCAGCCGGAACTGGCCAAACTGCAGAACCCGTCGATGGCCGCCGTGCTTGAGCACGTGGTTGGTCATTGGGGCGCGGTGCTGATCAGCGTCGGCCTGATCATCTCGCTGCTGGGCGCGCTGCTGTCGTGGGTGCTGCTGTGTGCGGAGATCATGTTCGCCGCCGCCAAAGACCACACCATGCCCGAGTTTCTGCGCAAGGAAAACGCCAATCACGTACCGGTCAACGCCCTGTGGCTGACCAACGCGATGGTCCAGCTGTTCCTGATCATCACCCTGTTTTCGGCCAGCACTTACCTGTCGCTGATCTACCTCGCCACTTCGATGATTCTGGTGCCGTACCTGTGGTCGGCGGCCTATGCCCTGTTGCTGGCGGTGCGCGGCGAAAGCTACGAAGGCTTCGCGGCCGAACGACGCAAGGATCTGATTATCGGCGGCATCGCGCTGATCTACGCGGTGTGGCTGCTGTATGCCGGCGGGGTCAAGTATCTGCTGCTCTCGGCCCTGCTCTACGCACCCGGCGCGATCCTGTTCGCCAAGGCCAAGCTGGAACTCAAACAACCGATTTTCACCAACGTCGAGAAGCTGATTTTCGCCGCAGTGGTCGTGGGTGCCCTGGTGGCTGCCTACGGTCTCTACGACGGCTTCCTGACCTTGTAACCCTTGATTTGTAATCTGGAGGATCACTGCAATGACCACGGAAAAAGTTAAGTACGGCGTCCATTCCGAAGCCGGCAAACTGCGCAAAGTCATGGTTTGCTCCCCAGGTCTGGCCCACCAGCGCCTGACCCCGAACAACTGCGATGAACTGCTGTTCGATGACGTGCTCTGGGTCGCCCAGGCCAAGCGCGACCACTTCGACTTCGTGACCAAGATGCGTGAGCGCGGGATCGACGTACTGGAAATGCACAACCTGCTGACCGACATCGTCGCCATCCCGGAAGCGCTGGACTGGATTCTCGAGCGCAAGGTCACCGCCGACTCGGTGGGCCTGGGCCTGATCAGCGAAGTCAAATCCTGGCTGAAAAGCCTTGAGCCGCGACACATCGCCGAATACCTGATTGGCGGCGTATCCGCCGACGATCTGCCGGACAGCTTCGGTGGCAAGACCATCCAGATGTTCCGCGACTTCCTCGGCCACTCCAGCTTCATCCTGCCGCCGCTGCCGAACACCCAATTCACCCGCGACACAACCTGCTGGATCTACGGTGGCGTGACGCTGAACCCGATGTACTGGCCGGCGCGACGTCAGGAAACCCTGCTGGCCACTGCCATCTACAAATTTCACCCGCAGTTCACCAACGCCGATTTCGAAATCTGGTACGGCGACCCGGACAAGGATCACGGCAGCTCGACCCTCGAGGGCGGCGATGTGATGCCGATCGGCAACGGCGTGGTGTTGATCGGCATGGGCGAACGCTCGTCGCGTCAGGCCATCGGCCAACTGGCGCTGAACCTGTTCAAGAACAAAGCGGTGGAAAAAGTCATCGTCGCCGGCCTGCCGAAGTCCCGCGCCGCGATGCACCTGGACACCGTGTTCAGTTTCTGCGATCGCGACCTGGTGACGATTTTCCCGGAAGTGGTCAACCAGATCGTCGCCTTCACCCTGCGTCCTGACGAAAGCAAACAGGGCGGCATCGACATCCGCCGCGAAGAAGGCAGCTTCCTCGACACCGTGGCCAAAGCCCTCAACCTGCCGAAGCTGCGCGTGGTGGAAACCGGCGGCAACAGCTTCGCCGCCGAACGCGAGCAATGGGACGACGGCAACAACGTGGTGGCCGTGGAACCGGGCGTGGTCATCGGCTACGACCGCAACACCTACACCAACACCCTGCTGCGCAAGGCGGGCGTGGAGGTCATCACCATCAGCGCCGGCGAACTCGGCCGTGGTCGCGGCGGCGGCCACTGTATGACCTGCCCGATCATCCGCGACCCGATCGATTACTAAACCTCTGAGCCTTGGCCGCGACTTATAAAGCGCGGCCAGGGGGATAACCGACACCGAAGGAGATCCATCATGGCTTTTAACATCCACAACCGTAACCTGCTCAGCCTGGAACACCACACCCCACGCGAGCTGCGTTACCTGCTCGACCTGTCCCGCGATCTGAAACGCGCGAAATACACCGGCACCGAACAGCAACACCTCAAGGGCAACAACATCGCCCTGATCTTCGAAAAAACCTCGACCCGCACCCGTTGCGCGTTCGAAGTGGCGGCCTATGACCAAGGCGCCAATGTCACCTACATCGACCCGAACTCGTCGCAGATCGGCCACAAGGAAAGCATGAAAGACACGGCCCGCGTGCTGGGTCGCATGTACGACGCCATCGAATACCGTGGTTTCAAACAGGAAATCGTCGAAGAGCTGGCGAAGTTCGCCGGGGTGCCGGTGTTCAACGGCCTGACCGACGAATATCACCCAACGCAAATGATCGCCGACGTGCTGACCATGCGTGAACACGCCGACAAGCCGATCCACGAAATCAGCTACGCCTACCTCGGCGATGCGCGCAACAACATGGGCAACTCGTTGCTGCTGGTCGGCGCCAAGCTCGGCATGGACGTGCGCATCTGCGCGCCGAAAGCCCTGTGGCCGCATGACGATCTGGTCGATCGCTGCAAGAAATACGCGGAAGAATCCGGCGCGCGCATCACCCTGACCGAAGACCCGAAAGCCGCAGTCAAAGGCGTCGATTTCATCCACACCGACGTCTGGGTGTCGATGGGCGAGCCGGTTGAAGCCTGGGCCGAACGTATCCAGCAACTGCTGCCGTACCAGGTCAACAAAGAGCTGATGAAAGCCACCGGCAACCCGCGCACCAAGTTCATGCACTGCCTGCCGGCGTTCCACAACAGCGATACCAAGGTCGGCAAACAGATCGCCGAACAGTATCCGCACCTGGCCAACGGTATCGAAGTCACCGACGACGTGTTCGAGTCGCCCGCCTGCATCGCCTTCGAGCAAGCGGAAAACCGCATGCACACGATCAAGGCGATCCTGGTCTCGACCCTGGCTGATCTGTAACTGAAATAGCTCCCACTGAAGGAACCGAATCCCAATGTGGGAGCGGGCTTGCTCGCGAAAGCGGTGTGTCATTCAACAGAGATGTCGACTGATCCGCCGCCTTCGGGAGCAAGCCCCCTCCCACCAAGGCCCCCGGTTCCGGCAGTGCGACCGAGTCGTTTGCCATTCCTCTGTTTTAGAAGGACATGCACCATGCGTATCGTCGTAGCTCTGGGCGGTAACGCCCTGCTCCGTCGTGGCGAGCCGATGACCGCTGACAACCAGCGCGCCAACATCCGCATCGCCACCGAGCAAATCGCCAAGATCCATCCCGGCAATCAACTGGTCATCGCCCACGGCAATGGCCCGCAAGTCGGCCTGCTGTCGCTGCAGGCAGCGGCCTACACCTCCGTCACCCCTTACCCGCTGGACGTGCTCGGTGCCGAAACCGAAGGCATGATCGGCTACATCATCGAACAGGAACTGGGCAACCTGCTGGACTTCGAAGTGCCGTTCGCCACCCTGCTGACCCAGGTTGAAGTCGACGCCAAGGACCCGGCCTTCCAGAACCCGAGCAAACCGATCGGCCCGGTCTACGACAAAGCCGAAGCGGAAAAACTCGCCGCCGAGAAAGGTTGGGCCATCGCTCCGGACGGCGACAAGTTCCGTCGTGTGGTGGCAAGCCCACGGCCAAAACGCATCTTCGAGATCCGTCCGATCAAGTGGCTGCTGGACAAGGGCAGCATCGTGATTTGTGCGGGTGGCGGCGGCATTCCGACCATGTACGACGAGCACCGTAACCTCAAGGGCATCGAGGCGGTAATCGACAAGGATCTGTGCTCGTCGCTGCTCGCCGAGCAACTGGAAGCCGACTTGCTGGTGATCGCCACCGACGTCAACGCGGCGTTCATCGACTACGGCAAGCCGTCGCAGAAAGCCATCGCCGAAGCGCACCCGGATGAACTCGAACGCCTCGGTTTCGCCGCTGGCTCCATGGGGCCGAAGGTGCAGGCAGCCTGCGAATTCGCGCGCCATACTGGCAAGGTCGCGGTGATCGGTTCGCTCGCGGACATCGAAGCGATCGTCCAGGGCACTGCCGGCACACGCGTCAGCACGGCGAAGCCGGGCATCAGCTATCGATAATTAGAAACTCAAGGGCAGGCCCAGGGGGCTGCCCTTCTCCCATGCCTTGATCAGGAGAAACCCATGGCCATATTCAACCCCGGTCATTTGCACATCGAGCGACATGCGTTGACGCCAGATGACGTCAGTTACGACCTGTGTCTCGACTATGAAGTGTTCACCGATCCGCAAAAAGGCAAAGGGATACAGTTCACCCTGCACGGCAATATGCAGGGCAAGGACATGAAAGAGACCTTCTTCCTGCCCAAGGAAGAGGCTTACAACTTCGCCCGCGACGTGACCCGGATTGCCGAGAAGTACGGGATTCCAAAGACTCACAGCCAGATCGGTTCGGTGCACAAACATTACGATCTGATGTTTGAGGACATCCGGCAGAAGTTGAATATGCAATCCGGGGATCCAGTCAATCTCGAGCACTTCGAGTAACCCCAAAAGCCCCCTCACCCTAACCCTCTCCCGGAGGGAGAGGGGACTGACCGAGTTGCTCGCTCAAGGTACACCGACCTGAAATAGCGAGCCGAACTCAAGTTTTGAAAAGCCCCCAATCTGCTCCCTTTCCCCTCGCCCCTCTGGGGAGAGGGCTGGGGTGAGGGGTAGATCTCCAGCACGACAACAATCTCAAGATTTCACCCCAGTCCCCCATCAAGGCATACTTGCCCCCCTCCGCATTCCAGAACACTGAACCGCCCCATGCGTATCCACGTCAGCTTCATCGACCGCGTCGGCATCACCCAGGAAGTCCTGGCGATCCTCGGTGGGCGCAATCTCAATCTGGATGCGGTGGAGATGATCCCGCCCAACGTCTACATCGATGCACCGACCTTGAGCCCGCAAGTGCTCGAAGAGCTCAAAGATGCGTTGTTCCGGGTGCGCGGCGTGGAGGCCGTGGTGGTGGTCGACATCCTCCCCGGCCAGCGGCGGCACTTGCAGCTTGATGCACTGCTCGCGGCGATGACCGATCCGGTACTGGCCCTCGATAGCGCCGGCAAGGTGCTGCTGGCCAACCCGGCACTGATCGCGCTGTACGGGCGTGAACCGGCGGGGGAAAGTGTCTCGGAACTGTTCAACGATCCCGGCCTGCTGGAAACCCTGCTCGAACAAGGCTTCCGCCTGCCGCTGCGGGAAATCACCGTCAATGGCCAGACCCTGCTGCTGGACGCCACGCCGATCACCGACGCCGGCGCGCTGCTGACCCTTTATCAGCCAAACCGCATCGGTGAACAGCTCTCGGCATTGCACCATGACCACGCCGAAGGCTTCGATGCGCTGCTCGGCGAATCCCCGGCGATCCGCACGCTGAAGGCCCGCGCGCAACGAGTCGCAGCCCTCGACGCACCGTTGCTGATTCAAGGCGAAACCGGCACCGGCAAAGAACTGGTGGCCCGCGCTTGCCACGCGATCAGTGCGCGGCACAGTGCGCCGTTTCTCGCGCTGAACTGCGCGGCGCTGCCGGAAAACCTCGCCGAGAGCGAACTGTTCGGCTACGCCCCAGGCGCCTTCACCGGCGCGGCGCGTGGCGGCAAACCGGGGCTGATGGAACTGGCCAACCAGGGCACGGTGTTTCTCGACGAGATCGGCGAGATGTCGCCGTACTTGCAGGCCAAGCTGCTGCGCTTTTTGAACGACGGCAGCTTCCGCCGGGTCGGCGGCGATCGTGAAGTGAAGGTCAACGTGCGGATCCTCAGCGCGACCCACCGCGACCTGGAAAAAATGGTCAGCGAAGGCCTGTTCCGCGAAGACCTGTTCTACCGTCTCAACGTGCTCAACGTCGAAGTGCCGCCGCTGCGCGAGCGTGGTCAGGACATTCTGCTGCTGGCGCGTTACTTCATGCAGCAGGCCTGTGCGCAGATTCAGCGCCCGGTCTGCCGCCTCGCCCCCGGCACCTATCCGGCGCTGCTCGGCAACCGCTGGCCGGGTAACGTGCGCCAGTTGCAGAACGTGATCTTCCGCGCGGCGGCGATCTGCGAAAGCAGCCTGGTCGATATCGGCGACCTCGACATCGCCGGCACCTCGGTGGCGCGGCAGACCGACAGCGACGTCGACAGCCTTGAACAAGCCGTCGAATCCTTCGAAAAATCGCTGCTGGAAAAACTCTACGTCAGCTACCCCTCAACCCGCCAACTGGCCAGCCGCCTGCAGACCTCGCACACGGCAATCGCCCATCGCCTGCGCAAGTACGGCATCCCCAATAAACCGTAAGCCGCACGCGGTCAAAAATGTGGGAGCGGGCTTGCTCGCGAATGCGGTGGGCCATTCAACAGGGATGTCGACTGACCTGACGCTTTCGCGAGCAAGCCCGCTCCCACAGGGGGTTCATGTGACGGATTCGAAATCCGTTCAAAACCGACCTCCATCTGTACTGAAAGCGCTACAGCGGAACGATATCGATACACCATCCTCCGGCCGCCGCTGTGCAAGGCTTTGATCCGCTTCAGCTTTTCTCCCCGCCCCAAGCTGTAGCGATTTCGCTACAGAAGCCTCGCCCCCACCACAACCCGAAACACATAACCATTTGATTTATATAGATAAATACAATCTGGCCGCGTTCTTGCTAAGTAACCGTTCATAAAATCAGGGCTTTCCCGCCCAAGCCCTCCACCGCGTCCACCAGACGAGTCTGGCCCCCTTAGGAGTTTCCATGAGCGAGTTGCGTTTTACTGAAGATCACGAATGGCTGCGCACCGAAGCTGACGGCAGCGTTACTGTCGGCATCACCGCTTTCGCGCAGAACGCTTTGGGCGACGTGGTGTTCGTGCAACTGCCTGAGCTGCAGGCTTACGAAAAAGGCGCTGAAGCCGCCACCGTGGAATCGGTGAAAGCCGCCAGCGGCGTGTACATGCCGCTCGACGGTGAAGTTGTGGAAGTGAACCCGGCACTGGACGGCAGCCCGGAACTGGTCAACGAAGATCCGCTGGGCGAAGGCTGGTTCTTCCGCTTCCAGCCAAGCGACGCCGCCGCTGTCGGCAAACTGCTCGATCAAGACGCCTACGACCGCCTGATCAAAGCCCAAGCCGAAGCCTGAGGAGTAACGACATGACCCAAGTAAACCTCAGCACTGCCAACGAATTCATCGCCCGTCACATCGGCCCGCGCGCCGGTGACGAGCAAGCCATGCTCAACAGCCTCGGCTTCGACTCGCTCGAAGCGCTGAGCGCCAGCGTCATCCCGGAAAGCATCAAGGGCACCAGCGTGCTCGGCCTGGACGACGGCCTGAGCGAAGCCGATGCCCTGGCGATGATCAAATCGATCGCCGGCAAAAACCAACTGTTCAAGACTTACATCGGCCAGGGCTACTACAACTGCCACACGCCGTCGCCGATTCTGCGCAACCTGCTGGAAAACCCGGCCTGGTACACCGCTTACACCCCGTACCAGCCGGAAATTTCCCAGGGCCGTCTCGAAGCGTTGCTGAACTTCCAGACCCTGATCAGCGACCTCACCGGCCTGCCGATCGCCAACGCTTCCCTGCTCGACGAAGCCACCGCCGCTGCCGAAGCCATGACCTTCTGCAAGCGCCTGAGCAAAAACAAAGGCAGCCACCAGTTCTTCGCCTCGATCCACAGCCACCCGCAAACCCTCGACGTGCTGCGCACCCGTGCCGAGCCGCTGGGCATCGACGTGGTGGTTGGCGATGAGCGTGAACTGAGCGACGTCACGCCGTTTTTCGGCGCGCTGCTGCAATACCCGGCGAGCAACGGTGACCTGTTCGACTACCGCGAACTGACCGAGCGCTTCCACGCCGCCAACGCGCTGGTGGCGGTCGCTGCCGACCTGCTGGCCCTGACTTTGCTGACCGCTCCGGGCGAGTTCGGCGCCGACGTCGCTATCGGTTCCGCGCAACGCTTCGGCGTGCCGCTGGGCTTCGGTGGCCCGCACGCGGCCTATTTCTCTACCAAGGATGCGTTCAAGCGCGACATGCCGGGCCGTCTGGTCGGAGTGTCGGTTGACCGCTTCGGCAAACCGGCCCTGCGTCTGGCGATGCAGACCCGCGAGCAACACATCCGCCGCGAGAAGGCCACCTCGAACATCTGCACCGCACAAGTGCTGCTGGCCAACATCGCCAGCATGTACGCCGTGTACCACGGCCCGAAAGGCCTGACCCAGATCGCCAACCGCGTGCATCACCTGACCGCGATTCTGGCCAAGGGCCTGAGCGCACTGGGCCAGACCGTCGAGCAGACAAGCTTCTTCGACACCCTGACCATCGCCACCGGCGCACACACCACCACGCTGCACGACAAGGCACACGCCGCGCAGATCAACCTGCGAGTCATCGATGCCCAGCGTCTGGGCCTGTCGGTGGACGAAACCACCACTCAGGCTGACATCGAAACCCTGTGGGGCCTGTTCGCCGATGGCAAGGCCCTGCCGGACTTCGCTGCGCTGGCCGCGTCGGTGCAAAGCACCATCCCGGCTGCACTGGTACGTCAGTCGCCGATCCTCAGCCACCCGGTGTTCAACCGTTATCACTCGGAAACCGAGCTGATGCGCTACCTGCGCAAACTGGCGGACAAGGACCTGGCACTGGATCGCACCATGATCCCATTGGGCTCGTGCACCATGAAACTCAACGCCGCCAGCGAAATGATCCCGGTGACCTGGGCCGAATTCGGCGCCCTGCACCCGTTCGCTCCGGCCGCACAAAGCGCCGGCTACCAGCAACTGACCGATGAGCTGGAAGCGATGCTCTGCGCCGCCACCGGTTACGACGCGATCTCGCTGCAACCGAACGCCGGTTCGCAAGGTGAGTACGCAGGCCTGCTGGCGATTCGCGCGTACCACCAGAGCCGTGGCGACGAGCGCCGCGACATCTGCCTGATCCCGTCGTCGGCCCACGGCACCAACCCGGCCACCGCCAACATGGCTGGCATGCGCGTGGTGGTGACCGCGTGCGATGCGCGCGGCAACGTCGATATCGAAGACCTGCGCGCCAAAGCCATCGAGCACCGCGAACACCTCGCGGCGCTGATGATCACCTACCCGTCGACCCACGGCGTGTTCGAAGAAGGCATCCGCGAAATCTGCGGAATCATTCATGACAACGGCGGCCAGGTGTACATCGACGGCGCCAACATGAACGCGATGGTCGGCCTCTGCGCACCGGGCAAGTTCGGCGGCGATGTCTCGCACCTGAACCTGCACAAAACCTTCTGCATCCCGCACGGCGGTGGCGGCCCGGGCGTAGGCCCGATCGGCGTCAAGTCGCACCTGACCCCGTTCCTGCCGGGCCACGGCCAGATGCAACGCAAAGAAGGTGCGGTCTGCGCAGCACCGTTCGGCAGCGCAAGCATTCTACCGATCACCTGGATGTACATTCGCATGATGGGCGGCGCCGGTCTGAAGCGTGCTTCGCAACTGGCGATCCTCAATGCCAACTACATTTCCCGTCGCCTCGAAGAGCACTATCCAGTGCTGTACACCGGCAGCAACGGTCTGGTGGCGCACGAATGCATCCTCGACCTGCGTCCACTGAAAGACAGCAGCGGCATCAGCGTCGATGACGTTGCCAAGCGCTTGATCGATTTCGGCTTCCACGCCCCGACCATGTCGTTCCCGGTCGCCGGTACGCTGATGATCGAGCCGACCGAAAGTGAATCCAAGGAAGAACTGGACCGCTTCTGCGACGCCATGATCCGCATCCGCGAAGAAATCCGCGCGGTGGAAAACGGCACGCTGGACAAGGACGACAACCCGCTGAAAAACGCTCCGCACACCGCAGCGGAGCTGGTCGGCGAGTGGACCCACCCGTACAGCCGCGAGCAAGCGGTATACCCGGTGGCGTCGTTGGTCGAAGGCAAATACTGGCCGCCGGTCGGTCGCGTCGACAACGTGTTCGGCGACCGCAACCTGGTCTGCGCCTGCCCGTCGATCGAAAGCTACGCTTAAACGGATGCGGGGCAGGTTTACCTGCCCCGATTTCAGCAAAACCATAGATCCCAATGTGGGAGCGGGCTTGCTCGCGAATGCGGTGTATCAATCGCCATCAATGTTGCCTGACACACCGCATTCGCGAGCAAGCCCGCTCCCACAGGGGATTTGTGTCCAGCCTCGAGCTTGCGCCAATTCCTATAACAAGAAACCGGAGAACCACTCATGTCGTTAAGCGTGTTCGACCTGTTCAAGATTGGCATCGGCCCTTCCAGCTCCCACACCGTCGGCCCGATGCGAGCCGCTGCGCGCTTCGCCGAAGGCCTGCGCCGCGACGACCTGCTGTCGGCAACGACCTCCGTCAAAGTCGAGCTGTACGGCTCGCTTGGCGCCACCGGCAAGGGTCACGGCAGCGACAAAGCCGTGCTGCTCGGCCTTGAGGGCGAACACCCGGACACCGTCGATACCGAAACCGTCGCCGCGCGTCTGCAGGAGATTCGCGGCAATGGCCGGCTGAATCTGCTCGGAGAACACAGCATTGCGTTCAACGAGAAAGAACACCTGGCGATGATCCGCAAGCCGTTGGCCTACCACCCCAACGGCATGATCTTTCGTGCCTTCGATGCTGCCGGTATTCAGATCCGCAGCCGCGAGTACTACTCGGTCGGTGGTGGTTTCGTCGTTGATGAAGATGCGGCCGGTGCCGACCGCATCGTCGAAGACGCGACACCGCTGACCTTCCCGTTCAAAAGTGCCAAGGACTTGCTCGGCCATTGCGCCACCTACGGTCTGTCGATCAGTCAGGTGATGCTGACCAATGAAAGCGCCTGGCGCCCGGAGGCGGAAACCCGCGCCGGTCTGCTGAAAATCTGGCAAGTGATGCAGGACTGCGTTGCCGCTGGCTGTCGCAACGAAGGCATTTTGCCGGGCGGGCTGAAGGTCAAACGCCGGGCGGCAGCGCTGCATCGACAACTGTGCAAGAACCCGGAATCGGCCCTGCGCGATCCGCTGTCGGTGCTGGACTGGGTCAACCTCTACGCCCTCGCCGTCAACGAAGAAAACGCCAACGGTGGTCGTGTAGTCACCGCGCCGACCAACGGCGCGGCCGGGATTATTCCGGCGGTGCTGCATTACTACATACGCTTTATCCCGGGTGCGAACGATGACGGCGTGGCGCGCTTTCTGCTGACCGCCGCCGCGATCGGCATTCTGTACAAGGAAAACGCCTCGATCTCCGGCGCCGAAGTCGGCTGTCAGGGCGAGGTCGGCGTGGCTTGCTCGATGGCCGCCGGCGCGCTGTGTGAAGTGCTTGGCGGCAGCGTGCAGCAAGTCGAGAACGCGGCGGAAATCGGCATGGAACACAACCTCGGCCTGACCTGCGACCCGATTGGCGGGCTGGTGCAGGTGCCGTGCATCGAGCGCAACGCGATGGGTTCGGTGAAGGCCATCAACGCGGTGCGCATGGCCATGCGCGGTGACGGGCAACACTTCGTCTCCCTCGACAAAGTCATCCGCACCATGCGCCAGACCGGCGCCGACATGAAAAGCAAATACAAAGAGACCGCCCGTGGCGGTCTGGCAGTCAACATCATCGAATGCTGATTTATGTCCTCGCCCTTTGGGAGAGGACCGCACTTAGCCCCCTCTCCCTCCGGGAGAGGGCTGGGGTGAGGGACTTTTGATCTTGATCTAAATCTAGCCCCATGCCCCCAAACTCAAACTTTCAAGGAGCCACGCATGTCCACCGAACAACTGTCGAAAACCCCGCTGCACGCTCTGCATATCGAACTCGGCGCCCGCATGGTGCCGTTCGCCGGCTACGACATGCCGGTGCAATACCCGCTGGGCGTGATGAAGGAACACCAACACACCCGTGAACAGGCCGGGCTGTTCGATGTCTCGCACATGGGCCAGATCCGCCTGACCGGCGCCAATGCCGCCAAGGCCCTGGAAACCCTGGTACCGGTGGACATCATCGACCTGCCAGTGGGCATGCAGCGCTATGCGATGTTCACCAACGACAACGGCGGCATCCTCGACGACCTGATGGTCGCCAACCTCGGTAACGACGAGCTGTTCCTGGTGGTCAACGCCGCGTGCAAGGATCAGGATCTGGCGCATCTGCAAAAACACATTGGCGATCAGTGCACCATTACGGAGCTGTTCGAAGCGCGCGCGCTCCTGGCGTTGCAGGGTCCGGCGGCGGTCACCGTGCTGGCGCGCCTGGCCCCTGAAGTCGCAAAAATGACTTTCATGCAGTTCAACCGCGTGCAACTGCTGGGCGTGGATTGCTTCGTCAGCCGTTCGGGCTACACCGGTGAAGACGGTTTCGAAATCTCGGTGCCCGCCGCCGATGCAGAAAAACTCGCCCGCGCCCTGCTGGACGAACCGGAGGTTCAGGCCATCGGCCTCGGCGCCCGCGACTCGCTGCGCCTGGAAGCCGGCCTGTGCCTGTACGGGCACGACATGAACACCGAGACCACGCCGATCGAAGCCAGCCTGTTGTGGGCAATCTCCAAGCCACGCCGTGCCGACGGCGCGCGGGCCGGTGGTTTCCCGGGGGCAGAGACAGTTTTTGCTCAGCAGCAGAATGGCGTCGCGCGCAAACGCGTCGGTCTGCTGCCACAGGAACGTACGCCGGTGCGTGAAGGCGCAGAAATCGTCAACGACGCGGGCGAAATCATCGGCAGCGTGTGCAGCGGCGGCTTCGGCCCGACCCTGGGCGGGCCGTTGGCGATGGGTTACCTCGACAGCGCTTATGTCACCCTGGATACGCCAGTCTGGGCCATCGTTCGTGGGAAAAAGGTGCAAATGCTTGTAAGCAAAATGCCATTTGTTCCACAACGCTACTATCGTGGTTGATTGACTGTTTCTATAAGTAACGCGATTGCGTTATGCGTGCACTAATGTGTAACGCAATCGCCACAAAAAAGTGCATTTTCTAACATTTGATTCGATTATGAACTTTACTTATAACGTTCGAAAACTTTTGAACAAGCTAATCGTCTAAGCCGCACTAGCAGACTGACTAACTGCCAGCAGGGACAGTAAAACCGGGGCCTTCGCGGGGCTTGTTTTTTCTCACGTAGTTGGCGTAGAGTTTGTCCACTGTGTTTGCATGGGTCAGCTTGGAATCGTGACCTGGGCAGTAGCCTACAAGTTAGCTACATCCCGCTCGACGTCTTCTTACTCTCCTGCAACCAGCCCCAGTACTCTTTCATGAGAAAGAGGCTGTCATCAATTTATGCGTCAAAGGAAATAAGAAATGTCCCAACGTCAGAGCGGTACCGTCAAGTGGTTTAACGACGAGAAAGGTTTTGGTTTTATCACTCCAGAAAGCGGTCCGGATCTGTTCGTGCATTTCCGCGCTATTCAGGGCAACGGCTTCAAGAGCCTGAAAGAAGGCCAGAAAGTGACCTTCGTTGCTGTGCAAGGCCAGAAAGGCATGCAGGCTGATGAAGTACAAGCAGAAGGTTAATCTTCTGTAACGAAAAAGCCCCTGATATTGATATCAGGGGCTTTTTTGTGCGCGCGAATCCGTAAAATGGCGCTTCATTTCGTGCCCAGAGGCTGCCATGTCGAAAAACCTGCTCACTCCCCAGGGCGACTTTCCTGCTGTTGGCCTCGGCCGGCGCCTGGCCGCGATGTTCTATGACTTCCTGTTGTGCACTGCCCTGCTGATCGTCACCGGATTCGTCTACAAGTTGATCCAGGCAGCGATCATCGGTGAAGAACGCCTGCGCGTGCTGACCGACGCCGGGAAAATGGATGGCGATCCACTGTATTCCACGGTGCTGCTGCTGGTGCTGTTTGCTTTCTTCGCCAAGTTCTGGACCCACGGCGGGCAGACACTGGGCATGCAGGTGTGGGGCATACGCGTACAGAACGCCGATGGCAGCGCGATCAGCCTGTGGCAGGCGCTGCTGCGCTTCATGGTATCGATCGCTTCGTGGCTGTGCGCAGGGCTTGGATTCTTCTGGTCGCTGTACGACAAGCAGAAGCGCACCTGGCACGACATCTATTCCGATACCCGCGTGGTGCGGATTCCGAAGAAGACCAAATAGTTTCCAGACACCAGATACCAATGTGGGAGCGGGCTTGCTCGCGAAGGCGGTGTATCAGTCACCTTTTGCATCGACTGATACACCGCCTTCGCGAGCAAGCCCGCTCCCACAGGTTTTGCGTGTTGCCTCAACGAGCTTAAGCGTTACCCGCCAGCTTCATCCGCGCCGCCTGGGTGAAATCCAGCATGCGCTTCAACGGACGGATCGCCTGCGGAATCAACGCCGGATCGACAAAGATCTCGTTCGTCCCTTCCTTCAGGCTCTTGAGCGTGCGCTCAAGGGTGTTCATGGCCATCCACGGGCAATGTGCGCAACTGCGGCACGCCGCGCCGTTACCGGCGGTTGGCGCCTCGATGAAGACCTTGTCCGGGCACAGCTGCTGCATCTTGTAGAAGATGCCACGGTCGGTGGCGACGATCAGGGTCTTGTTCGGCAGGCTTTGCGCGGCTGCGATCAACTGACTGGTGGAACCTACTGCGTCCGCCAGTTCGATCACCGAGGTCGGCGACTCCGGATGCACCAGAATCGCGGCGTCCGGATACAGCGCCTTCATGTCTTCGAGCTGCTTGGACTTGAACTCTTCGTGGACGATGCAGGCACCGTCCCACAGCAGCATGTCAGCGCCGGTCTTGCGCTGGATGTAGGTGCCCAGGTGCTTGTCCGGGCCCCAGATGATGGTCTCGCCGTTGTCCATCAGGCTTTCGACGATCTCCAGTGCGCAGCTCGACGTTACCACCCAGTCAGCACGGGCTTTGACCGCGGCCGAGGTGTTGGCGTACACCACCACCGTGCGCTCCGGGTGCTGATCGCAGAACGCCGAGAACTCGTCCACCGGGCAACCGAGGTCCAGCGAGCAGGTCGCGTCCAGGGTCGGCATCAGCACGCGTTTTTCCGGGTTGAGGATCTTCGCGGTCTCGCCCATGAACTTCACGCCGGCGACCACCACGGTCTTGGCCGGGTGAGCGTTGCCGAAGCGCGCCATTTCGAGGGAGTCGGACACACAGCCGCCGGTTTCTTCGGCCAGGGCCTGAATCACCGGATCGCAATAGAAGTGGGCCACCAGCACCGCGTCCTGAGCCTTGAGCTCGGCGGCGATGGCGGAACGGTAGTAGGCCTCTTCCTCGGCAGTCAGCGGTTTGGGCTGTTTGGCATCGAGGTGGGCTTGAACCAGAAGGCGTTCGGAAATCTGCGTCATGTTCGCAAGACCTGCAGGCGCTTTCGCGCGAAAGTCGAGTATACACCCGGCTCCGGACCACTTGAGGGTGCCGCCGGGAGAGTGAGTATTATCAGGCACGGACAGCGTTGAAGCTGCGCAAGGCTACAGAATATCCCGTTGATACAAAAGATGATTCTGACCTGTGTCAGCGCAGGCAACGATCAAGGGAGAGGTGCCTGAATCGCAAGCAAAAAAAAACCCGGAAATCCTCACTTTCGTGGGCCTTCCGGATTTTCTAAACCGCCAAATATGGTGGGTCGTGTGGGATTCGAACCTACGACCAATTGGTTAAAAGCCAACTGCTCTACCAACTGAGCTAACGACCCGCTGTGTGGTGGCGCGTATAATACTGATTTTTAAGGACTATTCAACACCTTTTTGAAAAAAATCAAAAATAAGGTGTTGGATCGCTTACACCGGCCGCTGCGAAGCCTTCTGCACGCAGGCGGCAGCTGTCGCATTTGCCGCACGCGCGGCCTTCATCGTCCGCCTGATAGCAGGAAACGGTCAGGCCGTAATCCACGCCCAGCTTCACGCCCGCCTGGACGATCTGCGCCTTGCTCAGGTTCTGCAGCGGTGCCTGAATGCGGAAACCGTTGCCCTCCACACCCGCCTTGGTCGCCAGGTTGGCCATGCGCTCGAACGACTCGATGAACTCCGGACGGCAATCCGGGTAACCGGAATAGTCCACCGCGTTGACCCCGATAAAGATGTCACGCGCGCCAAGCACTTCAGCCCAGCCCAGCGCCAGCGACAGGAACACCGTGTTGCGCGCCGGTACGTAGGTCACCGGGATGCCCTCGCCCAGCTCTTCCGGGATGTCGATGCTGGTGTCGGTCAGCGCCGAGCCGCCCATGCCGTTCAGGTTCAGGCCGATCACTTTGTGCTCGACCACACCCAGATCGCGAGCGACGCGCGCGGCGGCATGCAGCTCTGCATGGGAGCGCTGGCCGTAATCGAAACTCATGGTGTAGCAGGCGAAACCTTCGGCTCGGGCCATTGCCACGACCGTGGCCGAATCCAGACCGCCCGACAGTAAAATCACTGCACGCTGTTCGGTGGTGTTCAGTTGTTCAGTCATCTCAGCGCCCCGGCTCGTCATTCCAAAGATACTTGTGCAGCTGCAATTGCAGACGCACCGGCAGGTTGTCTGCCACCACCCAGTCCGCCAGATCCCTGGCATTGAGGTCATGATGACTTGGGGAAAACAGCACTTCACCCGCACGTTGATCGAGACCGTACTGGATCAGTTTGGAAACCGCCCAGTCATAGTCGTCCCGCGAACAGATGACAAACTTCACCTGATCGTTGGGCGTCAACAGTTCGATGTTTTCGTAGCGGTTGCGGTGCGCCTCTTTGGAATCCGGTGTCTTCAAGTCGACCACGCGACTGACGCGCGAATCTACCGCCGAGATATCGAGTGCACCACTGGTTTCCAGTGACACTTCGTAACCAGCATCACACAATTGCTTGAGCAACGGGATGGCATTGGGCTGCGCCAGCGGTTCACCGCCAGTCACACAGACGTAGCGCGGGCGAAACCCGGCCACTTGTTCGAGGATATCGTCGAGGGTGCGGATCGTACCGCCGCTGAACGCATAGGCGCTGTCGCAGTATTGGCAACGCAATGGGCAACCGGTCAGGCGCACAAAAACCGTGGGCAGCCCGGCAGTCCGCGTTTCCCCCTGCAACGAGTAGAAAACTTCGGTAATTCTCAATGTGTCTTGCATAGTCGCCACGGGCGTAACAGCTAAACAGGCTGTCCGCCTCCGTCAGGCACTTCAGACAACCCCGCCAACGCGTAGATCACCAGAAGCGTGTTTCAGAAAAAGGGCGTGAATTCTAACGAAAAAACCCGCGACAAGCGCGGGTTTCTTCCAAACGGGTCAAACACACTTACATGCGTTGCAGATCGCGTTGGGCCAACTGAGCAGCGGAGGTCCCCGGGTATTGGGAAACCACCTGTTGCAGAATGCCTTTGACCTTGTCGGTGTGACCGAGGCGGCGCTCTACATCAGCCAGCTTGTACAGCGAATCCGGCACTTTGGCGTGCTTGGGATAGAGCTGCGACACCTTGGCAAAAGCCTGACCTGCACCTTGCAGATCGCCCTTGGCCAGGTTCACTTCGCCCAACCAGTACTGGGCATTGCCCGCGTATTGGCTGTTCGGGTATTTGCGCAGGAATGCCGAGAAAGCCTGGCTGGCCTTGTCGAAATCCTTGGCTTTGATCAGGTCGAAAGCGGCATCGTAATACAGCTTTTCCTTGGCCGGATCACCCGGTTCGCTACTTGCAGCAGGTGCCTGGGCAGCAGCCCCGGCGCCAGCGGCAGCACCGGCAGCAGCACTTGCATCGCCACCGGCAGAAGAATTCTCAGGAGTCGCGGCAGGTGCAACACCGGATCCTATGCGCCGATCAAGATCCTGGTATCGCTCCAGGGATTCCTGTTTCATGCGCGCAACCTGATTCTGCAGTTCTTCGATCACACCTTGCTGGCGCGATATCTGATCCTGCATCTGTTGCAGTTGGTTGAACAGCATGCCCTGTGCCGAGGCAGGGGCCGAAGCCGCTCCCCCGGCATAGGCGCCGTTCGTACCGTAACCCGCAGGCGGATAACTGCTCCCGCTATTGTTATAACCGGAGTTGTCATCGACCACAGGAACCGCAGCCCACGCCGCAAGCGGCGCGAGGCTGAGAGCCAGAACAGTTACAGCACGACGGCACGTTCGCATATCGAATTACTTACGCAGTTCGACGCGACGGTTTTGAGCCCAGGACTGCTCGTCGTTGCCGGTAGCAACTGGACGCTCTTCGCCGTAGGAAACCAGTTCCAGCTGAGCTGGGGAAACACCTTGCAGTACCAGGTAGCGCTGAACGGCTTTCGCACGACGCTCGCCCAGTGCCATGTTGTACTCACGAGTACCACGTTCGTCGGTGTTGCCTTCCAGAACAACGCGAGCGCCGTTTGCTTTCAGGTCTTTGGCGTGAACGTCCAGAGCGCGCATGGCTTCTGGCTTCAGGTCCGAGCTGTCGTATTCGAAGTAGAAGGTGGTGATTGCGCGCAGAGCAGCTTCTTCGCTCAGGGAACCGTCAACGGCACCAGTGTTTGCGCCGTAACCAGCGTTTGGATCAACAGCGCCTTCACCGGCGTTGTCGCCGCCTTTGGACGAGCAACCTACAGCTACAGCCATGGCCAGAGCCAGCGCAGCAAATTTACCAAACTTCAGCATTTCCATCGTGAAACTCCTAATGAACCCCAGTGTGTTAAGTAAAACGTAAAGCGCCGCGTCAGTTCAGGTAAGGGGACCAGGACGGTTCTCTGACTTCGCCTTGTGCGGTAGGAAGCGGGAGCCTCACGCGTCCATTAATGGACACGAGCATCAAGACTCCCCGGCCCTGCTGGCGGGTGGCGTAGATTACCATGGTGCCGTTGGGCGCAACAGTAGGTGACTCGTCCAGAGTGCTATCAGTGAGGATCTTTACACTACCTCGCTGCAAATCCTGGGCCGCCACCTTGAAATTGGTGAAACCATCCTGGCGATGGATCATCACCAGCGTCTTTTCATCAGCCGACAGCTTCGGGTTGGCGTTGTAGTTGCCAATGAAGGTCACACGCTCGGCACCACCGCCGCTGGCGCTGGTTTTGTAGATCTGCGGCTTGCCGCCACGGTCCGAGGTGAAGTAGATGGTCGAACCATCCTTGCCCCAGTACGGTTCGGTGTTGATGCCAGGGCCTGCCGTCACGCGAGTGATCTGACGCGAACCCAAGTTCATCACATAGATATCCGGGTTGCCGTCTTTCGACAGTACGAAAGCCAGGCGATTGCCATCTGGCGACCAGGCTGGTGCGCCGTTCAGGCCTTCGAAGTTGGTGATCTGCTCACGGCGACCGGTGTCGATGTTCTGCATGAAGATCCGTGGACGCTTCTGCTCGAACGACACGTAGGCGATGCGCTTGCCATCCGGTGCGAAACGTGGCGACAGGATCGGCTCGCGCGATTGCAGCAGAGTTACCGCACGGGCACCGTCGTAGTCCGAACGCTGCAGGGTGTAGCGAGTGTTCTTCTCGGAGAAACGCTCGGCTGTCACGTACAGCAGACGGGTCGAAAACGCACCTTTGATACCGGTGAGTTTTTCGAACGACTGGTCAGAGATGAAGTGCGCCATGTCACGCAGTTGCTCGGTGGTACCTGAGACACTGCCGTCAGCCACTTTCTGCTCGGTGGCCACGTTGAACAGTGCCCACTGCACCTGCAGACGACCGCCTGCTGGAGCAATGCTGCCGACCATCATGTATTGAGCACCCACCGCCTTCCAGTCACGGAAGATGATTTCGCTCGGCTGGCTTGGCTGGCTGATCATGTTTTGCTTTGGAATCGGCGAGTAGTAGCCCGAGTTCCGCAAATCGTTACCAATGATTTCGGCCATGTCGTCCGGCAGAACGGCACCGCCCTGCATGCCGAACGGTACGACGGCGATCGGGGTGGCCCGATCGCTGCCGCTGGTGACCAGAATGTTCTTTTCATCAGCCATCGCGATCCCTGCCATGCAGCAGATCACGACCAGCATTCCTCGAAGAAGGTTTCTCACAAGGCTAGATCCTCAGGTGTGAATGTCATCTTGAATGAACGATACGGAGCGAAATCGCTCGGCTTCATTCCCTGCATTTCTGTCAAACGTCCAATATTCTTCACTGCCGCAACTGCCGACGCATCGAACGGACCATCGCCACTGGACTTGGCCACACTGACCGAAGTCACCGTACCGTCCGGCAACATGCCGATTTGCAGCACGACCGTCATGCCTTTGCGTGCCGAAGGCGGACGCGCCCAACCTTCCGCTGCTCGCGCACGAATCAGGTCATCGAAACTGCCCGCGACTTCGTCACCCTGTTCATCGGCCAAGGCCTGCTGACGCTGTGGCGTGTCGGAAAGCAAATCTGCCAGGGCCTGAGCCTTTTTCTCTTCAGCGGATTTACGTGCCGCCTCCTGCGATTTCTTCTTCGCAGCATCGGCAGCAGCTTTCTTCTTCGCTTCGTCGGCGACTTTCTTCTTCGCCTCTTCAGCTTCAGCTTTCTTCTTGGCGTCTTCGGCGGCTTTCTTCTTCGCGTCTTCGACGATCTTCTTCTTGGCTTCTTCAGCGGCCGCTTTCTTGGCCTCTTCTTCAGCCGCCTTCTTGGCTTCTTCTTCGGCTTTCTTCTTGGCTATATCAGCCAATTGTTTCTCTTCTGCCTTCTTGGCCTCGGCTTTCTTCGCATCGTCGGCTTTCTTGGCTTCATCAGCCTTTTTCGCCTCGTCCGCTTTCTTCGCCTGATCGGCCTTCTTGGCTTCCTCGGCCTTTTGAGCCGCTTCTTCTTTCTTTTGTTCCGCAGCCTTCACCGCTTCCTGCTCGACCTTTTTCTGTTCCATCTGCTCGACTTCGGTCTGGCGCGCGGCGGATTTCTTCGCCTCACCCGCAATCTTCTGATTGGTCTGGGTGGTTGCCTGACTTTTCGATTTCAGTTGGTACAGGGTCGCCTGGACAATCGGCTTGGCCGGCGGCAACTCGGGTGTAAAGGCGAAACTGACGAACAGCATGCCGAACACCAGCACGTGCAGGACAATCGCCAGAACACTAGGCCAGAAGTAGCTTTCCGAGGCGGACGGCTCTCGCTGTTGCTGCATCAGGGGGCCTCGGTAATCAAACCAACATTACCGACCCCGGCTTTCTGCAACCCGCCCATGGCACCCATCACGGCGCCGTAGTCGACCGACTTGTCGCCACGGATAAAGACCTGGGTACGCTTGCCACCTTCGGTGCCGGCACGAATGATCTTGGTCACCGCGTCAGTCATCTGCGGCAGCGTCATTGCCCTGTCCTGCTGCTTTTCAGTATCGACTTCGCTGCCAAGGTTCCAGTAGTAGGTCTTGTCAGCCTTGATCGAAATGGTCAGCACCTGAGTGTTGTTGTCCTGCGGCAAGGCTTCGCTGGAAACCTTGGGCAGATCCACTTTCACGCCCTGATTGAGCATCGGCGCGGTCACCATGAAGATAACCAGCAGCACCAGCATCACGTCGATGTATGGCACCACGTTCATCTCGGCGACCGGCTTGCGCTTGTTTCGGGCTCGAGCGATTAAAGCCATCGGGAAATACCTGCTTATTCTTCGCTGGTGTGCACTTTGCGGTGCAGGATCGCCTGGAACTCATCGGCGAAGGTGTAGTAGCGGCTCAGCAAGGTTTCGCTGCGGGCAGAGAAACGGTTGTAAGCGATAACGGCCGGGATCGCGGCGAACAGGCCGATCGCGGTGGCGATCAGGGCTTCGGCGATGCCTGGGGCCACAGTGGCCAGGGTCGCTTGCTGGGCGCTGGCCAGACCGCGGAAGGAGTTCATGATGCCCCACACGGTACCGAACAGACCGATGTACGGGCTGACCGAACCAACGGTGGCGAGAAACGGCAGGCTCTGCTCCAGCTTCTCTTCTTCGCGGGAGATGGCAACGCGCATGGCACGGGCCACACCTTCCATCACCGCTTCGGGATCGACGCCTGGCTGCTGACGCAGACGGGAGAACTCCTTGAAACCGGCACGGAAGATCTGCTCCACACCCGAATCCGGATCCGGGTTGCTGCCGGCCTGACGGTACAGCTTGGACAGATCGATACCCGACCAGAAGCGCTCTTCGAAGCTCTCCAGGGCGCGTCGACCGGCGCGCAACAGATTGCTGCGCTGAAAGATCATGATCCATGAGGTCACCGATGCGGCCACCAGGGTCAACATTACCAACTGCACCACGATGCTGGCATTGCTGACCAGGCTCCACATGGAGGAATGGTCGACGACGTTAGCTTCCACGCTTTATCTCCTGCTTTGAGTGTGTACCCGTGCCGCCCGCGTCGGCAAAGGCCGCACGCAAGGATTCGGGCATGGCCCGGGGTTTCAAACTGTCGGTGCGCACGCAGGCCACCAGAAACTGCCCTTCACAGAGCAGCACATTATCCGTGGCCCGCCTGACCTGCTGTTTGAAGCGCAGGCTGGCACGGTTCAATTCGATTACATCAGCGCTTACCAGCAGTTCGTCGTCCAGTCGCGCCGGCGCGTGGTAGCGCGCTTCGCTGGAATGCACGACAAACAACAGGTCCTCCCCGGCCAGTTCCGACTGGGCAAAGCCCAGCGTCCGGAGCCGCTCGGTTCGAGCCCGTTCCATAAACTTGAGGTAATTAACGTAATACACGATGCCGCCCGCATCGGTGTCCTCGTAATAAACGCGACAACGATGTGCGAACGGCTCAAGCCCGTTTTGCGCGCGCATACTCTAGTGCTTACTCCTCGGGTTGCCAATCCGGCCAGGCAACTGTTTTTTCAGTGTTTAAGGCTTTACCGCAAAAGTACCGTCCTGTGACAGTACAAACGCTGAATAAATCGCCAATAAATGTGTATCAATCGTCCAAGGCATCGAGAAACTCGTCTGCCACGGGCATTTCACCCATTCGTGACGGAATGTTTAAACCGAAATGCAGGTACGCATGCCGTGTCACCACCCTGCCCCGTGGCGTACGCATGATGTAACCCTGTTGAATCAGGTACGGCTCCAGCACATCTTCGATGGTATGGCGCTCTTCACTGATCGCCGCCGCCAGACTGTCGATACCCACCGGGCCGCCATCGAACTTCTCGATCATGGTCAGCAGCAGGCGCCGGTCCTGATGGTCGAAACCGTGTTCATCGACGTCCAGCAGGTTCAACGCCAGATCGGCCACCGACTTGGTGATATGGCCCTTGGCGCGCACTTCGGCAAAATCGCGCACCCGACGCAGCAGACGATTGGCGATTCGCGGCGTACCACGGGCACGACGAGCGATTTCGAAAGAACCCTCCGGATCCAGTGGCAGACCGAGAATCGCCGCAGACCGACTGACAATCGTTGCCAGATCAGCTGTGCTGTAGAACTCAAGACGCTGGACGATACCGAAGCGGTCACGCAACGGGTTAGTCAGCATGCCGGCACGAGTAGTAGCGCCCACCAGCGTGAACGGTGGCAGATCCAGCTTGATCGAGCGCGCCGCCGGCCCTTCGCCGATCATGATGTCGAGCTGGAAGTCTTCCATCGCCGGGTACAGCACTTCTTCGACAATTGGCGACAGGCGATGGATTTCGTCGATGAACAGCACGTCGTGCGGTTCCAGATTGGTCAGCAGTGCCGCCAAATCTCCCGGACGCTCAAGCACCGGACCGGACGTGCTCTTGATCGACACGCCCATTTCCTGGGCAATGATGTTGGCCAGCGTGGTTTTACCCAGACCCGGCGGGCCGAAGATCAGCGTGTGATCCAGTGACTCACTGCGACCCCGCGCCGCCTGGATGAACAGTTCCATCTGCTCGCGCACGGTCGGCTGGCCAATATAGTCGGCCAGACTGACCGGGCGAATGGCCCGATCCTGGACTTCTTCGCGCTCGCGCGGGCTGTGCGCGGCGGCGATCAGACGATCAGCTTCAATCACTTAAATCATTCCCTTCAGGGCACGGCGGATCAGGTCTTCACTGCTCAAATTCTTGTCCTTGATGGCGGTAATCGCCTTGCTCGCTTCCTGCGGCTTGTAGCCCAGGGAAATCAGCGCACTGACCGCATCGTTTTCAGCGGTGTTGACCGGCGCCGGGCCGTCCGGCTGGTTCGGCACCAGAGCGAACATGGCCGGCGAGGTTTCCCAGGCCTTGAAGCGATCCTTCAGTTCGACCAGCAGGCGCTCAGCGGTTTTCTTGCCGACCCCCGGGACCTTGGTCAGCGCCGAAGTGTCCTGGGATTGCACGCAGCGGATCAGTTCATCGACTTCAAGGCTCGACATCAAGGCCAGGGCCAGTTTCGGCCCGACACCATTGAGACGGATCAACTCGCGAAAAAAGTCTCGCTCACGCTTGCCGGCGAAACCATAGAGTAACTGCGCGTCTTCGCGTACGACCAAATGGGTGTGCAGCGTCAGCGGTTCACCGACCGACGGCAGACGATAAAGGGTGGTCATGGGCACTTCCAGCTCATACCCGAGGCCGTTTACATCCAGAATCAGGTGCGGCGGCTGTTTCTCAGCCAGGGTGCCGCGCAAGCGTCCAATCACGTTTCAGATCCTTGAGCGTTGGCCAGCCGTGGGCTGGCGACAGATGGAAGGCGGGAATCGGGCCGACGACCCAGGCGCGAAATCCGCATTCCGCAAAAATGATTGCTGATGCTATCAGAGACGCAGGCGCCCGCCACGACTGCGTGCGGTACCCAGGCCATGCGGCAGCAGGCTGGAACGGGTGTGCGCATGACAAATCGCGATGGCCAGCGCATCCGAGGCATCGATCTGCGGTTTGCTGGTCAGCTTGAGCATGTGCATGACCATCATCTGCACCTGTTCTTTATTGGCGGCGCCGGTGCCGACCACAGCTTGCTTGACCTGGGTGGCGGTGTACTCGGCAATCTCCAGGCACTCTTCAGCGCCAGCCACAATCGCCGCGCCACGAGCCTGCCCAAGTTTGAGCGCCGAGTCGGCGTTTTTCGCCATGAACACTTTTTCGATGCCCATGGTCACCGGGCCATAGGTCTGAATGATTTCACGCACGCCGCGATAAACGATTTGCAGCCGCTCATGCAGCTCGCCGGCGCCGGTACGGATGCAGCCCGAGGCCACATAGATGCAGCCGCCGCGTCCGGTATCGCGAACAATCCCGTAACCGGTGATGCGCGAGCCGGGGTCGATACCCAGAATTAAAGTCATAACGCCTGCGGAGTCGGTAAAAACAAGAAATTCAAAACAGCGAATAACCAATGTGGGAGCGGGCTTGCTCGCGAAGGCGGTGTGTCATTCAGCATTGATGCTTGCTGATACGCCGCCTTCGCGAGCAAGCCCGCTCCCACATTGAAGCCTAGTCGCTCTTAACCGAGCTGAGCGGCCACGTCTTCCGGAATGTCCGCGTTGGAGTAGACGTTCTGCACGTCATCCAGATCCTCGAGCATGTCGATCAGCTTGAGCACCTTCTCCGCGCCTTCAAGATCCAGTTCGGCGCTGGTGGTCGGCTGCATGACGATTTCTGCGTCGTCCCCCTTGAACCCGGCCGCTTCCAACGCGTTACGCACCGCGTAGAAGCTGGTGAACGAAGTGAACACATCGATCGAGCCGTCTTCATGGCTGACCACGTCGTCGGCATCGGCTTCCAGCGCCGCCTCGGTCAGGGCGTCTTCGTCAACGCCCGGGGCGAAGCTGATCTGCCCTTTGCGTTCGAACAGGTAGGCTACCGAACCGTCGGTGCCAAGGTTGCCGCCACATTTGCTGAACGCATGACGCACGGCAGCTGCGGTACGGTTGCGGTTGTCGGTCATGCACTCGACCATCACCGCCACGCCGCCCGGGCCGTAACCTTCATAGGTCAGCTCTTCAACGTTGTCCGCTTCGGTCGCACCGGCGCCACGCGCAACGGCGCGGTCGATGATATCGCGGCTCATGTTCGCACTGAGGGCCTTGTCCAGGGCCAGGCGCAGACGCGGGTTGGAACCCGGGTCGCCGCCGCCCTGACGGGCCGCAACGGTCAGCTCACGGATCCACTTGGTGAAGATCTTGCCTCTCTTGGCATCCTGACGTTCTTTGCGGTGCTTGATGTTCGCCCACTTGGAATGACCTGCCATAACTCGCTCCGAATTCTCTTGAAACGTTGCCCGCCCTGCTCACGCAGTGGCCAGCCAACAAAAAATCTCGACCTGCTCTCTATAGAAAGAAAAAAGGCGCATCCGAAGATGCGCCTTCAGGCCCGTCTTACTCAGCCTTTGGCGTTTCGCGCAAACGAATGTGCAGCTCGCGCAGCGCCTTGGCATCCACCACACCCGGCGCTTGCGTCATGACGTCCGCAGCACTCTGGGTTTTCGGGAAAGCGATCACTTCACGGATCGACTGGGCGCCGGTCATCAGCATCACCAGACGGTCCAGACCGAAGGCCAGACCACCGTGCGGCGGCGCACCGTACTTCAGCGCGTCGAGCAGGAAGCCGAATTTCTCTTCCTGTTCCGCCTCATTGATACCCAGCAGACGGAACACCGCTTGTTGCATTTCCTTGCGATGGATACGGATCGAACCGCCACCCAGCTCGGTGCCGTTGAGCACCATGTCGTAGGCGCGGGACAGAGCGCCGGCCGGATTGGCTTCCAGCTCTTCTGGGGAGCACTTCGGCGCGGTGAACGGGTGGTGCAGCGCCGAGAAGCTGCCGTCGTCGTTTTCTTCGAACATCGGGAAGTCGACGACCCACATTGGCGCCCACTTGCAGGTCAGCAGGTCGAGGTCGTGACCGAGCTTGATACGCAGCGCGCCCAGGGCTTCGCTGACGATCTTGGCCTTGTCGGCACCGAAGAACACGATGTCGCCGTCAACCGCACCGACGCGATCGAGGATCACGTTCAGGTTGGCTTCAGGGATGTTTTTCACGATCGGCGATTGCAGACCTTCAACACCGGCAGCGCGCTCGTTGACCTTGATGTACGCCAGGCCCTTGGCACCGTAGATGCCGACGAACTTGGTGTAGTCGTCGATCTGCTTGCGCGGCATGCTCGCCCCGCCTGGAACGCGCAGTGCAGCGATACGGCATTTCGGATCGTTGGCCGGGCCGCTGAACACCTTGAATTCGACTTCTTTGAGTTGATCGGCAACGTCGACCAGTTCCAGCGGGTTACGCAGGTCCGGCTTGTCGGAACCGTAACGACGCATGGCTTCTTCAAAGGTCATGTGCGGGAATTCGCCGAATTCCAGATCCAGCACTTCCTTGAACAGGTTGCGGATCATGCCTTCGGTCAGGCCCATGATGTCTTTTTCGTCGAGGAAGCTGGTCTCGATGTCGATCTGAGTGAACTCAGGCTGACGGTCGGCACGCAGGTCTTCGTCGCGGAAGCATTTGGCGATCTGGTAGTAACGGTCGAAACCGGCAACCATCAGCAGTTGCTTGAACAGCTGAGGCGATTGCGGCAGCGCGAAGAACGAACCGGCGTGAGTACGGCTCGGCACCAGGTAGTCGCGGGCGCCTTCCGGAGTCGCACGGGTCAGAATCGGCGTTTCCACGTCGAGGAAACCGTTCTCGTCGAGGAAGCGACGGATGCTGGTGGTCATGCGCGAACGCAGACGCAGCTTCTCGGCCATTTCCGGACGACGCAGGTCCAGGAAGCGGTAGCGCAGGCGGGTTTCTTCGCCGACGTCGGAGTATTCGTTGAGCGGGAACGGCGGGGTTTCCGACTCGTTCAGCACTTCCAGCTCGTAGCCCAACACTTCGATCATGCCCGACGCCATGTTGGCGTTGGTCGCACCGGCCGGACGCAGACGCACCTTACCGGTGATCTTCACGACGTATTCGCTGCGCACGCGATCGGCGGCGGCGAAGCTCTCGGCGCGATCCGGATCGAACACCACCTGAGCCAGACCATCACGATCACGGATATCGAGGAAAATCACCCCGCCGTGGTCGCGACGACGGTGAACCCATCCGCAAAGGGTAATTTCCTGGCCTTCCAGGCTTTCGTTCAGTTGGCCGCAATAATGGCTGCGCATCATGGTAGTGGTTTCGCTTCTCGTAATTCGAAATTCGGTGGAGATCCCGTCGCACTCAAGCACTGCAGAATCTCACGCGTGTCGTTCGACCTGGGCCTGAACCCTAGTCAGATTTGTCGCCACCGGCCAGATTCTTCTTGGCTCCGGTCTTGAAATCGGTTTCGTACCAACCGCTGCCGCTGAGGCGAAAACCCGGCATGGACAGCTGTTTCTTGAGCTCTGGCGCCTGACAGGCAGGGCAGTCGACCAGCGGTGCCTCGCTGATCTTTTGAATGGCTTCCAACTGATGACCACAGGAAGCACATTGATAATCGTACATCGGCATGGGGGTGTCTCGGCGATCAGATTGCCACCGCGCGCAGGGCTTTGCGGCGAAAGAGCGGGATTATATCCATTAAATGCGGGCTGTGCAGCCGTAAGACTGCACAGCCCGCCACGTCATTTCAAGTATTGCCCGTTCAGGGCATGACGGCTGCCGGGGTATCGCGCAGGCCATTCATCACGCACACCACCCGTACCAGACCACTGAAGTTTTTCACCCCGCCGTGGCGCAGGTGCACTTCGCGGTCCACATGTGACAGCAGCGTGCTGACCGAACAGCCGTTGTGCCCGGCCATGTCACCAAGAATGTTCCAGTAAACCTGCTCGAGCCTCAAGCAAGTGGCAAAGCCGTTCAAACGCACTGATCTGGCCAGCGGCCGGATCAGCTCAAAATCGAAATCGCTGACAAACGGATCGACCTTCATTTCCCGTTGCGAACCGACGTGCTCGCATCGCCTGTCTCCACCTACCATATCGCTGACACTCCTTTGTCATCGCTGCTTTTATAAAGACAACATCCTGTGCCTTCATAAAAACGCAGACGCAAAGTCAGCGCCAGATGACTAGTTGCCCAGCAGCGTAGGATAAGCCGACATGTTCAGTAAGATTTGAAACAGTATGCGGACATCCACACCTGCGGACGTCCGCGCACCGGACTATCAGGCCTCGAGCAACGCGCGCAACATCCACGCGGTCTTCTCATGCACCTGCATGCGCTGGGTCAGCAAGTCGGCCGTCGGCTCGTCACTGACCTTGTCCAACAGCGGGAAGATGCCGCGAGCGGTGCGAGTGACCGCTTCCTGGCCGTCGACCAACTGCTTGATCATGTCCTCGGCACTTGGCACCCCGACTTCTTCTTTAATAGAGGAGAGACGCGCGTAAGTCGCGTAGGCACCCGGCGCAGGAAAACCCAGAGCGCGGATACGCTCGGCGATCAGATCCACCGCCAGCGCCAGCTCGTTGTATTGCTCTTCGAACATCAGATGCAGGGTCCTGAACATGGGACCTGTGACGTTCCAGTGGAAGTTATGGGTTTTCAGATACAGCACGTAGGTGTCCGACAGCAGCCGCGACAGCCCCTCGACGATGGACTTGCGGTCTTCTTCACTGATACCGATATCGATTGCCATGTTTACCCCCTAAGGCGATTGAATTCATCCAACAGGTGCAGACCCACTCTAGCAAGGCAGCCGCCACCTCGCAGCCGACAATCTTCACTCGCCATGCGACAAATCGACCGGGCAGGTGCCGCTGGCCGGGGTAATTTGAGTAGCTGCAGGCTTTGCTGTTAAATAGGCAGTGTGTCGCTACGCCCCATTTTTCGGGGGTGTCGCGCATAGGCTGATGCCGGGCACGTGTCCAACGCCTCTTTATTGTTCCGAAGCGAACCGTGCGCCTTCAGCTCTTCCTTGTGAGCCGTCATAACGTGAGCCAATCAAAATGTTGAAAATCGTCCACCTGCTAATGGGCGCAGCGGCCTTGCTGCTGTCGTTCATACCTAGCTTGAAATCCGAAGCCGTTCCTTACCTGCAACAACCCGATGCACTTTACCTGGCCTTTTTCGGCCTGCTGAATCTGGTCATCGCTCCAGTGATTCCTTACTGGAACAAAGGCCCGCGCCAGCATCTGCAAAATCTGGTCAGCGCTCTTCTCGTGCTGACTGTCGTCCTGCAAACCCTGACCCTGATCGCACCGATGCCAGTCATCGCCGGTCAACCGGCGGTGTTGTTCAGCCTGGTGATCGCTCTGGTTGCCGTGGTCCTGCATCTGGCCATCAGCTTCTACAAGTCTTCACCGGCCGCCGCACCGACTACCTATGACATGAGCAACCGCGATACCGGTACCGTCAAGTGGTTCAACACCTCCAAAGGCTTCGGCTTTATCTCCCGGGATTCCGGCGATGATATTTTCGTGCACTTTCGTGCAATCCGTGGCGAAGGCCACCGCGTACTGGTCGAAGGCCAGCGCGTTGAGTTCTCGGTGATGAACCGGGATAAAGGCCTGCAAGCCGAGGACGTGATCGCCGCCCTGCCGCGTCGCTGATCCAAGGCAATAAAAAACCGCGAACAGCCAGGCTGCTCGCGGTTTTTTTACGCCTGCATAAAGGTGTCGGCATCAGTAATGCGGTGGTGGCGCCTCTTCCTCGAAAGAATCGAACTGCCCGACCATCTCCTCCTGACGCTTGAGCAACGCCGCCATTTGCAACTGCAGGCGCTCGATCACCCGCTGCTGCGCCACCAGTTCGTCGTTCAACGCCTGAATGGTGTCATCCTGAAAAGCCAGACGGCTTTCCAGATCGGTGACGCGTTCTTCAAGGTTCATGGTTCAACCCTCCAGAAACGTGAAGTGTTCGGTCAGCACCAGACGCAGCCGCTCACGAATGCTCGCGACCTGCTCGGCGCTGTAGGGTTTGGCCGGGTGTTTGCCCCAGACCGGCGCCGGCCATGCCGCGTCGTCACGCTTGCGCACGATCACATGCATATGCAACTGGCTGACAACGTTGCCCAGCGTCGCGACGTTCAGCTTGTCGGCATCGAACAAGTCCTTGAGCAACTCGGCCAGCGCCGTGGTTTCCTGCCACAACTGCTGCTGGTCGGCGACATCCAACTGAAACAACTCGCTGATATCGTCGCGACGAGGCACCAGGATGAACCACGGGTAATTGGCATCGTTGGACAGCAGCAGCCGGCAGAGCGGGAAATCGCCGATGGTCAGGGTGTCCTGTTGAAGTCGTGAATCTAAAGCAAACACTGCGTGCACTCCCGGCTGATCTACACAATTCAGCTTAGCGGCCATCCAGACAGGCATGACGCCAAGCGACAGGCAGGCAGCATACCTGCGAATGCGCCGGGCTTCACGATGAGCGTGCCAGGACAGACATTGCTCAACGCTCCTGCATGCGACATTTTCGGGCGGCACGCACCATGACGGAACCGACTGCGCGGTGCAGCACAATGAAATGACCAGAAAAGCCCAAAGCGTTCATCCCCTGCTCCCGCTCAAACTGTATGAATCCGGAACAACTGGAAAATTTTTTGCACCAAAACCGCACAGCGCGTCTACGCTCAGTGCGTCGGGCATCCGCCGAATACTCACCGGCGGGGTGAACCGGTAACGTTTTTCGTTGTCCCGCGCACGAACCTGCTCGACAACACCAAGCAAGGGATGGCGTCAAGCCCTGATAAAGAAGGGCTTGAGGCCCAGTATTTATGAGGTTTTTACAGCGAGTGACGAGTGTTCAGAAAAATAACCGCATAGAGAAAGCGGTTTGTGCACGCTTGTTGCATTCGTACCCATATGGACTATAAGCGCACCACGGGAAGTGGGAGCCTTAGGCCCACCAAAAACAGTGGCAGGGTTGCCCGATGGAGATTCAAGTGTTTTGCCAGGGACTCTTTTTTAGCGATGCAAAAGGCTAGAAAAACAGCGAGAAAGTTGTCGATCCGATTGCATCGGTACTGTGAATTTGCGACATCTACAAAGCCATCTGCGACAGCGTCGTAAAGAAGGTGAAAGGTTGGATTAGCAAGTATCGCCAACATTGTCGGCGTGATATAAGTTTGCGCCGACACAAAAAGAAAGAGCCGCCCAGATAATAAAACAGGTGGGACGGCAGTACTCTTCTAAAAACCAAAGGAGCAAATCACGATGCGCGTGATGAAGTGGAGCATGATCGCCCTGGCTGTTGCAGCAGGCACCTCGCAGTTCGCAATGGCATCTTCGCAGGATGACGCCAAAGGGTTCCTGGAAGACCAGAGTCTGAATCTGAAAACCCGTATGGAATACATGAACCGCGACTTCCGTAATGGTGCCGGTAACATCCAGACAGGTCCAACGACATACAAGAGCGGTTATCGCCAGGACACCGGGATCAGCCAACTGCTGACCTACGAATCGGGCTTCACTCAAGGCACCATCGGTTTTGGTCTCGACGCGATGGCCATGGGTACCGTGAAGCTGGATGGTGGTGAGGGTCGTTCGGGCAACGGTCTGTTTGCCCGTGATAGCGATAATGAACCAGAAAAATCGCAGGGCAAAACCGGCGCAGCGGTGAAGTTCCGCCTCTCCGACACTACTCTGAAGTACGGCCGTCAATTCGTTGCCAGCCCAGTGTTCGCTACCGACGACAGCCGTTTGCTGCCTGAAGTTGCCGAGGGTACCTTGATCACCAGCAAAGAGATCAAAGGTCTGGAACTGACCGCTGGTCGCTTTACCGCGCTGAGCTCGCAAACCGGGATGGGCAAGGACAGCATCAACGGCAAGCACACTCCAGGCTTGACCAGCGCCGACATCGCTGGCGCAACCTACCAGTTCACCGATAACTTCGTTGCCGGTGTCGCTGCATCTGACGTTGACGACTACTTCAAGAAGCAATACATCAACGCCAACTACACCTTCCCGATCGCAGACGATCAATCGCTGAACATCGACTTCAACGGTTATCGCACCAAGGATCAGGGTCAGGCGCTTTACGGCAAGCTCGACAACAAGCTATGGAGCCTTGCGGCAGCTTATAGCATCGGTGCGCACAAATTCACCATCGCTCACCAGCGCTCCACTGGCGACACCAACTACCTGTACGGCGTGGACGGTAACAGCACGATCTTCGTAGCCAACTCCATCCAGATCTCCGACTTTATCGGTCGCGACGAACGTTCCTGGCAGGCTCGCTACGACCTGAACATGAAGACCTACGGCGTTCCTGGCCTGAGCTTCATGGCACGTTACGTCAAAGGCGACAACATCAAGACCACGGCTGACACCGAAGGCAAGGAAAACGAGTTCAACTTTGAAACCAAATACGTACTGCAGGAAGGTCCAGCCAAGGATCTGTCGTTCCGCCTGCGTAGCGCGATCTATCGCGCAAACGGTGCGTACAATGCTGACTACACCGCAGACAACAATGACGTGCGTGTAATCGTTGAGTATCCGCTGCACATCCTGTAATTGGGATGTAAATTCGCGTTACTCCAGAGCAGCGCTCAAAAAAAACCGCCCACCTGAAGCAGGTGGGCGGTTTTTTTTCGCTCATAATTTCCTTGGAATAAAATTAGCCAACTATCAATTAGCCTGCAAACTTTGAAACCGCCAAAAAACCCAAGAGCGGAGCACATCTCTTGGGCCTGATAACAACTAACTGACCCTCTGGCCAGAAATCAATGTTGTTACTGGGTAGCGCCTTCCTGCACAACACGAATCACACGCTGTGGAAACGGAATATCAATACCGGCAGTTTTCAAACGGTCACGCGACTGTTCGTTAAACATGAACATCACGTCCCAATAGTCTGCAGTTTTAACCCACACACGCAGGGAAACAGTGATCGAACTGTCACCCAACGTCGAAATGACCGCTTGTGGCGCAGGGTCCTGCAATACGCGCTCATCCTTGGCCAGATCCAGCAGCACCTGACGGGCCTTTTGCAGATCTGCTTCGTAATCCACACCCACGTCGAACACCACTTTGCGGGTTGGCTGACGGTTGGTATTGGTGATGATGCCGTTCGACAGATTGCCGTTCGGGACGATGATGGTCTTGTTGTCACCGGTACGCAGCACGGTGTGGAAAATCTGGATGCTGTCGACCGTACCCGCCACACCTTGCGCTTCGATCCAGTCACCGATGCGGAATGGACGGAACAACAGAATCAACACGCCGCCGGCGAAATTCGCCAGGCTACCTTGCAATGCCAGACCGATCGCCAGACCGGCCGCACCGATCGCGGCCACGAACGAGGTGGTTTCCACGCCGATCATCGAGGCCACACTGACGATCAGCAGCACCTTGAGAATGATGTTCGCCAGACTGCTGATGAAGCCTTGCAGCGCCAGGTCGGCATTGCGCAGGGCCAGCAGACCGCCGAGTTTTTGCGTGACCTTGTTGATCAACCACCAGCCGATGGCCAGGGTAATCACTGCCAGCAGCACGCGACTGCCGTATTCCATGATCATCGGAATCCACGCCTGGGACGCCTTGACCAGGTTGTCTACCTCTGCATTCAAATCCATCTTCCATCTCCTGATGTCCGGCTACCCGGCTGTACACAAATTAAAAGTGGGAGCGGGCTTGCTCGCGAAAGCGGTGTGTCATTCAACAATGAGTTGCCTGACACACCGCTTTCGCGAGCAAGCCCGCTCCCACAGCCATCTGACCGGACTTAGTCGCGGAAGTTGTTGAACTGCAGTGGCATGCCGAATTCCTTGGCGCGCAGGGCCGCGATGGCTTCCTGCAGGTCATCACGCTTCTTGCCGGTCACACGCACCTGCTCGCCCTGAATGGCGGCCTGTACCTTGAGCTTGGCGTCCTTGATGTGAGCGACGATCTTCTTCGCCAGCTCCTTGTCGATGCCTTCCTTGAGGATCGCGTCCTGCTTCATCAGCTTGCCCGAGGCGTAAGCGTCTTTTACTTCAAGGCACTGCACATCGATCTTGCGCTTGGTCAGGGCCAGCTTCAGTATCTCGATCATCGCTTCCAGCTGGAACCCGGCTTCAGCGGTCAGGTTGACGGTCAGGTCCTTTTCCTTGAACTCGAAGCTGCCTTTGCCTTTCAGGTCATAGCGACGATCGAGTTCCTTCACGGCGTTCTCGACCGCGTTGGTCAGCTCGTGTTTGTCCAGTTCGGATACCACGTCGAACGACGGCATGTAGTCTCTCCAATAAAAAGGCGCGCTCGATAAGGAGGGAGCGCGCTTGGCTTGCGGTTAAAATCCGGCTCATTATAACGGGTCTTTTCCCACCGATACGGCGAGCCTTGCATGCCAGTACCTTACCGAGTGAAAAACTGATGTCCACCCCCTGGCACGTTCTCGGCGCCGGTAGCCTCGGCACCCTGTGGGCCACCCGTCTGGCCCGGGCCGGGCTGCCGGTGCGGCTGATCGTGCGTGATGCCGAGCGCTTGCGCAGGTATCAGGTGGCCGGCGGCCTGACGCTGGTCGAACACGGCGCAGCCACGACCTATGCCGTCCCTGCGCAAACGGCGGACGACCCGGAGCCGATCCGCCGCCTGCTGGTCGCCTGCAAAGCCTATGACGCCGAAAGCGCCGTCGCCCGCCTCGCCCCGCGCCTGAGCGCAGATGCCGAGCTGATCCTGCTGCAGAACGGTCTCGGCAGTCAGGACGCGGTCGCAGCGTTGGTTCCGCAGGCACGCTGCATCAGCGCCTCCAGCACCGAAGGCGCGTTCCGCGACGGCGACTGGCGCGTGGTGTTTGCCGGCCATGGTTTTACCTGGCTGGGCGATGCCAGCCATCCGGTAGCGCCAATCTGGCTGGACGATCTTGATGCGGCGAAAATCCCCCACGAGTGGAGCACCGACATCCTCACCCGGCTGTGGCGCAAACTGGCGCTCAATTGCGCGATCAATCCGCTGACCGTGCTCCATGATTGCCGTAACGGCGGGCTGGAGCAGCATCAATGCGAAGTCGCCACGCTGTGTGCGGAACTTGCCGAATTGCTGGAGCGTTGCGGTCAACCGGCAGCCGCGGTCAATCTGCAACAGGAAGTCGAGCGGGTGATCCACGCCACCGCAGCCAACTACTCGTCGATGTATCAGGACGTGGCGAACCAGCGCCGCACCGAAATCAGTTACCTGCTGGGCCACGCCTGCAAAGTCGCCACCCGTCACCAGTTGAACCTGCCACACCTCAATCAATTGCAGCAACGTCTGGTCGGCCATCTGCGCAGCCTTGGATTGCCCAGCGACTGAGCAGCGGCTACGCTGGCCACTTGTTCCTTTGCTGCGATAAACCTGATGCCATTGCGCCAGCGCCTTGAAAACCTGCCGGTCGGCCAGAAACTGCTGGCCGCCCTGCTGGTGTTGCTGACCACCGTCCTGCTGGTCGCCAACCTGACCTTTATCAGCGCCGCCTATTACATCTCCCAGGAAAGCATGGCGCCGCAAGCTTTGCAGACCATCGGCCGGCTGATCTCCAACCCGAGCCTGGTCGCACAAGCCCTCGAGTCGCCACAAAGCGCCGAACGCCTGCTCAAGGAACTCGACAGCTATTCGCCGCTGCGCGCGGCGGCGTTGTATGACGGCAAGGGTGACCGCATCGCCCAGGTGCAGCGTGGCGACAAGCTCAATCTGCCGGAACGCTATCGGCACATCGAAGCCTGGCAACTCACCGAGTTTCGCAGCAATCAGTTGATCACTCTGCCCCGTCCCGGCACCGCGCCCGGGCACTTGCTGCTGGTCGCCAGCAGTGAACTGCCGATGGCGTTCTACACCGGCACCCTGACTGCCAGTCTCGGCATCCTGATTTTCAGTGTGCTGCTATGGCTGGTGATTGCGCGGCAGATCAAACGCCTGATCACCCGCCCGATCCATGAGCTGGAAGAGCTCTCGCGTCAGGTCACTCGCGAAGAGAACTATGCCCTGCGTGCCTCACGCGGCAACCACGATGAAATCGGCAGCCTCGCCGAGGCGTTCAACACCATGCTCTCGCGCATCGAGGCTCGCGAACAGCAGCTCAAGCGGGCCCGCGATGACTCGCAGGCAGCTTACGATCAGGCTCAGGGGCTGGCCGAGGAAACCCGCCACACCAACCGCAAACTGGAACTGGAAGTCCAGGTTCGGAGCAAGATCGAGAAGAAGCTCACCGGCTTCCAGAACTACCTCAACAGCATCATCGACTCCATGCCCTCGGCGCTGATCGCTCTCGACGAACAGCTCTACGTGACCCAGTGGAACCAGGAGGCCAGCGCCCTTTCCGGAACGCGCCTGGATGAGGCGCTGAACCAACCGATCTTCCTCGCCTTCGAACCGCTCAAGCCGTTTCTGCCACAACTCAAGCAAACGGTCGAAGAGCACACCGTGGCGAAGATCGAACGGGTGACCTGGTTCAAGGATGACGAACCCAAGCACTACGCCCTGACCTTTTATCCGCTGATGGGCGGCGCCGGGCGCGGTGTGGTGATCCGTATCGACGACATCACCCAGCGCCTGTCGCTGGAAGAAATGATGGTGCAGTCGGAGAAGATGCTCTCGGTCGGTGGCCTCGCCGCCGGCATGGCCCATGAGATCAACAACCCGCTGGGCGCGATCCTGCACAACGTGCAGAACATTCGCCGGCGGCTGTCGGCGGATCTGCCGAAGAACCTCGAAACCGCCGAACAGCTCGCCATCGAACTGGACACCGTCAACCGTTACCTGCAAAGCCGCGAAGTACCGAAACTGCTCGACGGTATTCAGCAGGCCGGCGCCCGCGCGGCAAAAATCGTCACGCACATGCTCAGTTTCAGCCGGCGCAGCACCCGGCAAATGGCCCCGTGCGATCTGCCCGCGCTGATCGATCAAGCGGTGGAAATTGCCGGCAACGACTTCGATCTGGCGATCGGTTTCGACTTCAAGGGCCAGGCGATCATCCGCCAGTTCGACCCGGCGCTCGGCCCGGTTCCGGGCACCGCCAACGAACTGGAACAAGTGCTGCTCAACCTGCTGAAAAACGCCGCGCAAGCCATTCACCAGCGCGAAGACGACAGCGAGCCGGGGCGGATCATTTTGCGCACCAAACTGAACCCGCCATGGGCCGAGATCCAGGTCGAGGACAACGGCATCGGCATGAGCGAGAGCGTGCGCAAGCGCACCTTCGAGCCGTTCTTCACCACCAAGGAAATCGGCCAGGGCACAGGGCTGGGGCTGTCGGTGTCGTACTTCATCATCACCAACAACCACAAAGGCCAGATGGAAGTGCAATCCGCGCCGGGCCAGGGCACCTGCTTCACCTTGCGCCTGCCACTGACCCAACCGGCGGCCATCGCCGCCGAAACCAATCAACTACCGAGGTAACCCATGGGCTTTCGCTTGTCGAAGATCTACACCCGCACCGGCGACACCGGCGAAACCGGCCTGGGCGATGGCCGCCGCGTCCCCAAGGATCACCCGCGGATCGAAGCGATTGGCGAAGTCGACACACTGAACAGTCAGGTCGGTGTGCTGCTGGCCGGGTTGATCGCCGAGCGCGAGGCGTTCCCGGGATTGAATGAACTGATCGACGTGCTCGCCCCCTGTCAGCATCGGTTGTTTGACCTCGGCGGAGAGCTGGCGATGCCGGAATATCAGGCGCTGAACACGGCAGAAATCGAGCGCCTGGAAGCGGCGATCGATGTGTGGAACGAGGAATTGGGGCCGCTGGAGAATTTCATTCTGCCCGGTGGGTCGATGCTGATTGCCCAGGCCCACGTGTGCCGCAGTCTGGCGCGCAGTGCCGAGCGCCGTTGTCAGCATTTGAATGCAATTGAGCCGTTGGTCGGGGTTGGTTTGGCGTATATCAATCGGTTGTCGGATCTGTTGTTCGTCGCCGCAAGGTTGATTGCGCGGCGGCAGGGGATTGCGGAGATTTTGTGGCAGCCTGCTGCGAAACCTTCAGAAATCTAGCGCCTGAACGGACGCCTTCGCGAGCAAGCCCGCTCCCACAGTTGATTGCATTCATCCAGTTGGAATGCAGTCAAATGTGGGAGCGGGCTTGCTCGCGAAGAGGCCATCAGCCTCACAACATAATCAAGCTTCCGGCCAGAACGCCCGAATCCCCGCCACACCCTGCGCGCCAACACCCCAAGCCTTCTCGCGCTCCGCCGGGCCAACCCCGCCGAGCAAGAACACTGGCTTGCCAAAGCCCTCGATCAACGCCGCAGCCTGCTCCCAGCCCAACGGCTGCGCATCCGGATGGGTCAAGGTTGGTTGAACCGGCGACAAGGTGACGAAATCCACCCCCATCTGCTCAGCCAGCGCCAGCTCTTCGGCGTTATGGCACGAAGCGGCCAACCAACGCTCAGCTGGCAGCGGCCGCCCTGCTGCGGCGTATTTGCGAAGTTGCGCGGCAGTGATATGCCAACCGGCCGACGGGAAATCGCCGAGCCATTCGAACGGCCCCTTGATCATCAACTGCGCCTTGCCGGCACACAGACCGGCTGCATCCACTGCCAGATCGCGGTATTTGGGGTCATAGCCGTTCGGCGCGCGCAACTGGATCAGTTTGATCCCGCCGGCAATCGCCTTCTGAATGCCGCGCAGCAAGGCCGGGGCTTCCAGATCGTCCGGGGTGATCAGGTATTCGCCGGGCAGACGCGCCGCGGCCACGATCGGCTGATTGGCCGCCGGGAACTCGTAGTTCAGCAGATCCTTGGCGGTCACCCAGGCCAGTGGCTGACCTTCGGCACCGTGCGGCTCACCGGTGAACTGAGACACTTCCCAGACATCCAGCAGTACCTGCTTGTCCGGGTAATCGTGGCGCACCTTGATCAGTGGACGAGCGGCGCCAACGACAATGCCCAGCTCTTCCTGCAGCTCGCGCGCCAAGGCGCTTTCGACCGATTCGTCAGCCTCGACCTTGCCGCCGGGAAATTCCCACAAGCCGCCCTGATGCTGGGTGTCGGCACGACGGGCGATGAGGATTTTGCCGCTGTCGTCACGAATGACGGCAGCCGCGACGTGTACACGTTTCACGGATTCAACTCCTCCAGTCCAGCCTTTTGCCACGCCTTGAAGGCGGGCCATTGGTAGACGGTTTCAACATAGGCTTCATCAACCGCCGGCAACTGCACCTGGTAAGTCCGCAGGCGCACGGCAATCGGGGCGAAGAACGCGTCAGCCAGGCTCACCCGGCCAAACAGATACGGCCCAGGCTCCGTGGCGGCAGCACGGCATTCAGCCCACAGCGCGAGCATGCGTTCGATATCGACCTTCACCTCTGGCGGCACCGGGTTGAGCGGGGCGTCGTGGCTCAGGTTGAACGGCATGTGATTGCGCATGGCGAAAAAGCCACTGTGCATCTGCGCGCAGGCGGACCGCGCCTGGGCACGGGCGAACAGGTCGGTTGGCCAGAGCTGTTCGGACGGGAACTGCTCGGCCAGGTATTCGGCGATCGCCAGAGAGTCGGCGATGGTGCCGCGAGAAGTTTGCAGCAGCGGCACCTTGGCGGTCGGCGAATGCTTGAGCAGCTTCTCGCGGGTGTCGGGCTTGCCGAGTTTGATCAGTTCTTCGCTGTAGGGTGCGCCGGTCAGCTCCAGCGCCAGAGCGGCGCGCAGGGACCAGGAGGACAGCAGTTTGTCGCCGATGATCAGGTGCAGGGACATGGTGTGGCGCCTTTTCGTCAGTGGAAAGCTTCAAGACTTAGAGTGACTGGGCCGACGCTTTCGCGGGCAAGCCCGCGAAGAGGCCGGCAGCCCACCCTCACCCTTTGGATCAGGTGCGGTATTCGGCGTTGATCTTCACGTACTCATGCGACAGGTCGGTGGTCCAGATGGTTTCGCTGCAATCACCGCGACCCAGTTCGATACGGATGGTGATCTCTTCCTGCTGCATCACCGCCGAACCCTGTGCCTCAGTGTAGGTCGCTGCGCGTGCGCCACGGCTGGCGATGCACACGTCGCCGAGGAACACGTCGATCTTGCTCACATCCAGATCCGGCACGCCGGCACGGCCGACGGCGGCGAGAATGCGGCCCCAGTTCGGATCGGAGGCGAACAGCGCAGTCTTGATCAGCGGCGAGTGGGCCACGGTGTAACCGACGTCCAGGCATTCCTGATGATTGCCGCCACCGTTGACTTCAACGGTGACGAACTTGGTCGCGCCTTCGCCGTCACGCACGATGGCCTGGGCCACGTCCATGCACACTTCGAACACCGCCTGTTTCAGCTTGTTGAACAGCTCGCCTTCGGCACGGGTGATTTCCGGCAGTGCAGCCTTGCCGGTGGCAATCAGCATGCAGCAGTCGTTGGTCGAGGTATCGCCGTCGATGGTGATGCGGTTGAACGACTTGTTCGCGCCGTCGAGCATCAGGTTGTGCAGTACGTCGCGGGAAACTTTGGCATCGGTGGCGATGTAGCCGAGCATGGTCGCCATGTTCGGACGAATCATGCCTGCGCCTTTGCTGATACCGGTGACGGTGATGGTCACGCCGTCATGCTGGAACTGGCGGCTGGCACCCTTGGGCAGGGTGTCGGTGGTCATGATGCCAGTGGCGGCAGCTTCCCAGTTGTTTTCCGACAGATCATCCAGTGCGGCCTGCAGCGCGCCTTCGATCTTCTCGACCGGCAGCGGCTCACCGATCACGCCGGTGGAGTACGGCAGGATCTGGCTGGCATCGACACCTGTCAGCTCGGCCAGTTTGGCGGTGGTGCGCTCGGCAGCCGCCAGGCCCGGCTCACCGGTACCGGCGTTGGCATTGCCGGTGTTGGTCAGCAGGTAACGCACGTCGTTGTGCACGCGTTTTTTCGCCAGGATCACCGGCGCGGCGCAAAAGGCGTTCAACGTGAACACACCGGCCACGGTCGAACCTTCGGCGCAGCGCATCACTACCACATCCTTGCGCCCGGGGCGCTTGATGCCGGCCGAGGCAATACCGAGTTCAAAACCGGCAACCGGGTGCAACGTTGGCAAAGGACCAAGACCAACAGCCATGAATGCGCTCCTTACTCAATGATGTCAGCACCGCTCAGAGGGATGGCGGTGGTGTAAATGGCAAAACGCCGCGACGGCAGGAGCCGGTCGCGGCGCGGGTATTTCAGCGATTGAAACGGGGGGTTACTGGATCTGCCCGTGGCAATGCTTGAATTTCTTGCCCGAACCGCAGTAGCACAGTTCGTTGCGACCCAGCTTCTGCTCGTTGCGCACCGGCGCGGTGGCGAGGGCGACATCGACCTCTTCACCCAATACTTCCGGCTGCTCCAGACCAGGGGCCTCGGCGTGTTCGAACTGCATGCGCGCGGCCAGTGCTTCGGCTTCCTCACGCAGGCGTTGCTCTTCGGCTTCCGGATCTTCGCGGCGCACCTGAACGTGCGACAGCACACGGATCGAGTCGCGCTTGATCGAATCCAGCAGCTCGGAGAACAGCGTGAACGACTCGCGCTTGTATTCCTGCTTCGGGTTCTTCTGGGCGTAGCCACGCAGGTGGATGCCGTGACGCAGGTGATCCATGGTCGACAGGTGGTCTTTCCACAGGTCGTCGAGCACGCGCAGAACGATCTGCTTCTCGAACGAGCGCAGTGCTTCGGCACCGGCCTGATCTTCTTTCTCGTTGTACGCCGCCATCAGCTCGACCATCAGCTTCTCGCGCAGGGTCTCTTCGTACAGGTGATCGTCTTCGTCGAGCCATTGCTGGATCGGCAGTTTCACCCCGAAGTCGCTGGCAATCGACGCTTCCAGACCGGCCACGTCCCACTGCTCTGGCAGCGATTGCGGCGGAATGTGCGCGCTGACGGTGGCGTTGAGCACGTCCTGACGGAAATCGGCGATGGTTTCACCGATGTTGTCGGCGGCCAGCAACGTATTACGCATGTGATAGATCACTTTACGCTGTTCGTTGTTGACGTCGTCGAACTCGAGCAGTTGCTTGCGGATGTCGAAGTTGCGACCTTCCACCTTGCGCTGCGCCTTCTCGATCGCGTTGGTCACCATGCGGTGCTCGATCGCTTCGCCCGGCTGCATGCCCAGGGCTTTCATGAAGTTCTTCACCCGGTCAGAGGCGAAGATGCGCATCAGGCTGTCTTCCAGCGACAGGTAGAAGCGGCTGGAACCGGCATCGCCCTGACGGCCGGCACGGCCACGCAGCTGGTTGTCGATACGACGGGATTCGTGACGCTCGGAGGCGATCACCTGCAGACCGCCGGACTCCAGCACCTGCTGGTGACGCTTCTGCCAGTCGGCCTTGATCTGGGCGATCTGCTCGGGGCTAGGGTTTTCCAGCGCCGCGACTTCCACTTCCCAGTTACCGCCCAACAGGATGTCGGTACCACGACCGGCCATGTTGGTGGCGATGGTCAGGGCGCCCGGACGACCGGCTTGCGCGATGATCTCGGCTTCTTTTTCGTGGAACTTGGCGTTCAGCACCTTGTGTTCGATGCCTTCCTTGTTGAGCAGGTTGGACACATGCTCGGAAGTTTCGATGGTCGCGGTGCCCACCAGGATCGGACGGCCCTGGGCCATACCTTCCTTGATGTCGTTGATGATCGCCGCGTATTTCTCTTCGGCGGTCAGGAACACCAGGTCGTTGAAATCTTTACGCGCCAACGGTTTGTTCGGCGGAATCACCATGACCTGCAGGCCGTAGATCTGGTGGAATTCGAACGCTTCGGTGTCGGCGGTACCGGTCATGCCGGACAGCTTGGTGTACAGACGGAAGTAGTTCTGGAACGTGGTCGAAGCCAGAGTCTGGCTCTCGGCCTGAATGTTCAGACCTTCCTTGGCTTCGATGGCCTGGTGCAGGCCTTCGGACAGACGACGACCCGGCATTGTACGACCGGTGTGTTCGTCGACCAGTACGACCTGACCGTCCTGCACGATGTATTCGACGTTGCGGTGGAACAGCTTGTGCGCACGCAGACCCGAGTAGACGTGGGTCAGCAGGCCCAGGTTATGCGCCGAGTACAGGCTCTCGCCTTCGGCCAGCAAGCCGACGCCGGTGAGCATTTCTTCGATGTACTGGTGACCGGCTTCGTTGAGTTCGACCTGACGGGTCTTCTCGTCGATGGTGTAGTGACCGGCCTTGGTGACCTGGCCTTCGACTTCTTCGACGTGCAGTTCCAGCTGCGGGATCAGTTTGTTGATCTCCATGTACAGCTTGGAACTGTCCTCGGCCTGACCGGAAATGATCAGCGGGGTACGGGCTTCGTCGATGAGGATGGAGTCGACTTCGTCGATCACGGCAAAATTGAGTTCGCGCTGGAATTTCTCTTCCATGCTGAACGCCATGTTGTCGCGCAGGTAGTCGAACCCGAATTCGTTGTTGGTACCGTAGGTGATGTCGGCAGCGTAGGCGGCGCGCTTCTCTTCCGGCGGCTGGAACGGCGTCACGACACCGACGGTCAGGCCGAGGAATTCATACAGCGGACGCATCCAGTTGGCGTCACGGCGGGCCAGGTAGTCGTTCACGGTTACAACGTGCACGCCCTTGCCGGACAGCGCGTTGAGGTAAACGCCCAGGGTCGCTACGAGGGTTTTACCCTCACCGGTACGCATTTCGGCAATCATGCCTTCATGCAGGGTCATGCCGCCGATCAACTGGACGTCGAAGTGGCGCATGCCCATGACGCGCTTGCCGGCTTCACGGGCGACCGCGAAGGCTTCAGGTAACAGCTTGTCGAGGGATTCCCCTTTGGCGATACGGGCCTTGAACTCATTGGTCTTGGCGCGCAATTGATCGTCCGAAAGGGCCACCATTTGCTCTTCGAAGGCATTGACGAGCTGCACCGTCTTGAGCATGCGTTTGACTTCACGCTCGTTCTTGCTTCCAAAAAGTTTCTTTAACAAAGGCGCAAACATATCGGCAGGATCTTCCACACTAAAGGGATGGAGGGCGGCCCCGTGAGTCGCCCGTGCAGCCCTCATGGCCGCATGCGAACGAGCATTCTACCCGGAAACGGTGGTGAGGAAAGTGGCGATATTCCACGATGCTGGCACTGCGCTTTGACGGGGCTCACTTAAAATAAGGGCGTTTTGCTCAACTTCAACCCATCAAGGCAAGAAGTTAGTTGTTGATTTAATGGGTAAAGCAGGGACAAAAGCAATGGGCGAGTGGTTCCGTTGCTTTCTGCTAACATGGCGCTTCTGTTACTTCAGGTGTTCGATCATGGCATTTCGCCCCCTTACAGCCAGAGCGCCCGCCGTTCTGCTACGCGAAGCCAAGCCGCTCAAAGCCATTCTTGGTCATGCCCAACGCCTCGCTCATCTGCAACGCCTGCTTGAAAGCCAGCTGCAACCTGCCGCCCGCGCACATTGTCATGTGGCCAAGTGGCGTGAAGGCGAACTGTCGCTGGTGGTCACCGACGGCCATTGGGCGACACGCCTGCGCTACCAGCAAAAACGCCTGCAACGGCAATTGCAGCTGTTCGAAGAGTTCGCCAACCTGACGCGAATCAAATTCAGCGTGCGACCACCGATCGTCCAGCCTGGGGCTGTCGGGCACACGATGGACCTGTCGAGCAATGCGGCGGCGACCATTCAGTCCACGGCCGACGGGATCAGCGATCCCGCTCTGCGTGCGGCACTTGAGCGCCTGGCGGCACACGCCAAAGACAAATCCTGATCTCAATCCAGAAAACTGCCACTTATCTAATGTGGGAGCGGGCTTGCTCGCGAAGGTGTCCTTTCAGTCAACATTATTGTTGACTGGCAGACCGCTTTCGCGAGCAAGCCCGCTCCCACAGTCTGGATCAACGCCGTTTGCTGCCACCGAGCAACGACCCCATCAAGCCGCGCACCAGTTGTTTACCCAGATTGTTCGCGGCCTGACGCATCGCCGATTTCAACGCCTGCCCCGCCGCCGTGCCCAGAAACTCTCCGGCACGATCAGCCAGGCTCGGCTCTTCGGCTGCCGGCTTACCCGCAGGCGCATCCGCCTCCGGCGCCAGATCCTTGCGGCCCATCAGGATTTCATACGCCGACTCACGATCGATCGGTTTGTCATATCGGCCCTTGAACGGCGACCCGGCGATCAGCATCGTGCGTTCGGTTTCGCTCAACGGCCCGATCCGCGACTGTGGCGGCGCCACCAGCACCCGCTGGACCATCTCCGGCGTGCCTTTTTCCTGCAGCGTCCCGACCAGTGCTTCACCGATGCCCAGCTCGGTCAGTACCGACAAGGTGTCGAACGCCGGATTTGGCCGGAAGCCATCAGCTACCGCTCGCAGGGATTTCTGTTCCTTGGCGGTGAACGCACGCAAGCCGTGCTGAATCCGCAGGCCAAGTTGCGCGAGCACGTCATCCGGCAGGTCGCCCGGCGACTGGGTGACGAAATACACGCCGACACCTTTCGAGCGAATCAGCCGCACCACCTGTTCCAGACGCTCCTGCAACGCCTTGGGCGTATCGCCGAACAACAAATGCGCTTCATCGAAGAACAGCGCCAGCAGCGGTTTGTCGGCATCGCCGCGCTCCGGCAATTGCTCGAACAGCTCGGCCAGCAGCCACAGCAGGAACGTCGCGTAGACCTTCGGTGCCTCATGCACCAGACGGCTGGCATCGAGCAAATGAATCCGCCCACGACCATCGGCGGCCGGTTGCAGAATGTCTTCGAGTTGCAGCGCCGGTTCGCCGAACAACGCTTCAGCGCCCTGCTGCTCCAGGGTCGCCAGCCGGCGCAACAGTGCCTGGCTGGAACCGGTGGTCATCAGCGCGGCGTCTTCGCCCAACAGTTGCGGGTTGTCCTTGAGGTGATTGAGCAGCGCCTTGAGGTCTTTCAGGTCGAGCAGCAACAGGCCTTCGCGGTCGGCCACTTTAAACGCCGCGTACAGCGCCGACTGCTGGCTGTCGGTCAGCTCCAGCAGGCTGCCGATCAGCAGCGGGCCCATTTCACTCAAAGTCGTGCGCAACGGATGACCGGACTCCCCGTGAATATCCCACAGTGTCACCGGATAAGCCTGCGGTTTGTGGTCGAGCCAGGGCATCCCGGCGATGCGCTCGGCGACCTTGCCCTGCGGATTGCCGGCGGCGCCCAGGCCGCACAGATCGCCCTTGATGTCGGCGGCGAATACCGCGACCCCGGCGTCACTGAATGCTTCGGCAAGGCGTTGCAAAGTCACGGTCTTGCCGGTCCCGGTCGCACCGGCGATCAGCCCGTGGCGGTTGGCCAGGCGCATGGCCTGAGCAATCGGTTGCCCCGCCAGATCGGCGCCGATAACGAGTTGCGATGTGTCAGGCATTTTGTCACCTATGGTTAATCTTTAATCCGCTGTGGCCGATAGATAAGGGCGAGAACCTGACTGAAAAGTCGGTCGGACATTTCCCTAAGGAGAGTCGGAAATATCAGTTTGTTTCACCCTTGCCCATATTGCGCGTCTTTATAAAAGCACGCCCAGGACATTAAGACCTTAGCGGAACCCCAAGCCATGAACAAAAACCTGCGCTTCAGCCATAAAATTTTGCTTGCCGCCGCCCTCATCGTCATCGCCGCTTTCGCCTCGTTCACGCTGTACAACGACTGGCTGCAACGCAACGCGATCCGCGATGACCTGAACAACTATCTCAACGAGATGGGCGAAGTCACCGCCGATAACATCCAGACCTGGCTCAACGGGCGCATTCTGCTGGTCGAGAACGCCGCTCAGAATATTGCCATCAATCCGGACCCGGCCAACGTCGCCAGCCTGCTGGAACAGAAATCCCTGACCTCGACGTTCATGGCCACTTACCTGGGCGATGCCACCGGTCACTTCACCATCCGTCCGGACGTGAAGATGCCGGACGGTTTCGATCCTCGGGTGCGCCCTTGGTATAAAGGGGCCGAGAGCAGCAGCGCGTCGACCCTGACCGAACCGTACATCGACGCCGCCACCGGCCAGTTGATCATCTCCATCGCCACCGCCTCGAAAAAGGCCGGTCAGAGCGTCGGCGTGGTGGGCGGCGACCTGAGCCTGCAAACCCTGGTCGACACCCTTACTGCGCGAGACTTCTCCGGCATGGGCTACGCCTTCCTGGTCAGCGCCGACGGCAAGATCCTCGTGCACCCGGACAAGGCACTGGTGATGAAATCACTCAAAGAAGCCTATCCGCAGGACACCCCGCGCATCAGCAGCGACTTCAGTGAAATCACCGTCGATGGCAAGACCCGCATCGTCAGCTTCGCGCCGATCAAAGGCCTGCCGTCGGTCAACTGGTACATCGGGCTGTCGGTGGACAAGGACAAAGCCTTCTCGATGCTCAGTGAGTTCCGCACCTCGGCGGTGATTGCCACGGTGATTGCGGTGGTGATCATCATCGCGTTGCTGGGCATGCTGATTCGCCTGCTGATCCAGCCACTGCACGTCATGACCCGCGCCATGGAAGACATCGCCGACGGCGAAGGCGACCTGACCAAGCGCCTGACCATCGTCAATAACGATGAGTTTGGCGTGCTGGGTACCGCATTCAACCGTTTCGTCGAGCGTATTCACGGCTCGATCCGCGAAGTGTCGTCGGCCACCGGCCAGGTCAACGAGGTTGCGCTGCGCGTGGTCGCGGCGTCCAACTCGTCGATGTACAACTCCGACCAGCAAGCCTCGCGCACCAGCAGCGTCGCCGCCGCGATCAATCAACTGGGCGCCGCCGCCCAGGAAATCGCCCGCAACGCCGCGCAAGCCTCGAACCAGGCCAGTGACGCCCGCGGCCTCGCCGAAGACGGCCAGCAAGTGGTGGATCGCAGCATCAAGGCGATGAATCAACTGTCGAGCATGCTCAGCGCCTCCAGCAGCAACATCGAGTCGCTGAACAGCAAAACCGTGAACATCGGGCAGATCCTCGAAGTGATCACCAGCATCTCCCAGCAGACCAATCTGCTGGCGCTCAATGCCGCCATCGAAGCGGCGCGTGCGGGTGAGGCCGGACGCGGTTTTGCCGTGGTCGCCGACGAAGTGCGCAACCTGGCGCACCGCACTCAGGAATCGGCGCAGCAGGTGCAAACCATGATCGAGGAGCTGCAAGTCGGCGCCCGTGAATCGGTGAGCACCATGAGCGACAGCCAGCGCCACAGCCAGGACAGCGTGGAAATCGCCAACCTCGCCGGCGAACGCCTCAACAGCGTGACCCAGCGTATCGGCGAAATCGACGGGATGAACCAGTCGGTAGCGACCGCGACCGAGGAGCAGACGGCGGTAGTCGAGTCGATCAACGTCGACATCACCGAGATCAATACGCTGAACCAGGAAGGCGTCGAGAACCTGCAGGCGACGTTGCGCGCCTGTTCGGATCTGGAGCAGCAGGCTTCGCGCCTGAAGCAGCTGGTCGGTAGCTTCCGCATCTAAGATCAAAAGCCTCCCCCCTCACCCCAACCCTCTCCCCCCAAGGGGCGAGGGGAAAGGGAGCCGATCTTCAAGCTTTTCAAGACCTGAGTTCGACTCCGACTTTCAGGTCGATGTATCAAGCCAAAACACCACGGTCAGTCCCCTCTCCCTCAGGGAGAGGGTTAGGGTGAGGGCCGTTTCAGCTCTACCGCTTATTCCCGACCGAACATCTATTCTGGATAAAGGTCAACCAAGGGAGTGCAACGCAGCGGAGGGTTGATCACTGTGCATATCGCCGACATCACCATGTTCTACGCCCCGGCCAGCGGCGGCGTACGCACCTATCTGGATGCCAAGCATCGCCGGTTGGGAGGCAAAACGGGCATTCGTCATAGCCTGCTGATTCCCGGCGCGCATTTCGGTGAAAACGACGGTATCTACACCGTGCCCGCACCCGCCCTACCCTTCGGCAAAGGCTATCGCTTCCCGCTGCGCCTCGCGCCATGGCGCAATGTCCTGCAGGGTTTGCAGCCGGATCTGATCGAAGTCGGCGACCCGTACCTCACCGCGTGGGCGGCGCTGGATGCACGGCGCCAGCTGGATGTACCGGTGATCGGCTTTTATCACTCGGACCTGCCGCTACTGGTCGGCAATCGCATGGGCCATTGGGTCACGCCGAACGTCGAGGCGTACGTCACCAAGCTCTATGGCAACTTCGATCGAGTGCTGGCGCCCAGCCAGGTGATGGCCGACAAGCTCACTGGTCTGGGAGTGCGCAATGTATTCGTGCAGCCATTGGGCGTGGATCTGCAAACCTTTCACCCTGACGCCCGCGACAACGGCCTGCGCGCCGAACTGGGAATTGCCGAAGACACGCGCCTGCTGATCTTTGCCGGGCGCGGTTCCAAAGAGAAGAACCTGCCGGTGCTGCTCAAATGCATGCAGCGCCTCGGCCCACGCTATCACCTGCTGCTGGTTGGCTCATCGATGCCGGCCGTGGTTCCGGACAATGTCAGCGTGATCGACGGGTTCTGTCCCGCCGCCACCGTGGCCCGGTTGATGGCCAGCGCCGACGCCCTGATCCATGCCGGTGACCAGGAAACCTTTGGCCTGGTGATCCTTGAAGCCATGGCCTGCGGGATTCCGGTAGTCGCCGTGGCGGCCGGGGCGTTTGAAGAGATCGTCACCGAAGACTGCGGCTTGCTTTGTGCGCCGAACAACCCGCAAGCCATGGCCAATGCCGTGCGCGAGCTGTTCAGTCGCGGCTGCGTGAAACTCGGCCAACAGGCGCGGCAACACGTTGAACGGCGTTATTCCTGGGACAGTGTGGTCGACAGCTTGCTCGGTCACTATCACGCGGTGCTCGGTCACTCGCTGCCAAGGGTGGCCAATGGCTGATTCCTTGAATGACCGCGCAGTGCTGCTGGTGCTGCACGACGTGGCACCGTCGACGTGGGCGGATTATCGGCCATTTGTCGAGGCGGTCGACGCAATGGGCGGCGTGCCGATGACCTGGCTGGTCGTTCCGGATTTCCATGGCCACGATGCGCTTGAGGATCATCCCGCGTTTTGCCGAATGCTCGGCGAGCGGCTGGCCCGTGGCGATGAACTGGCCTTGCACGGCTATTACCATGACGACCGCGAGCCAGCGCCAGCCACACCCCGCGACTGGTTCATGCGCCGAATCTACACCCACGAAGGGGAGTTTTATCGCCTGTCCCGCGAAGCCGCCCTGGCGCGACTGCGCGACGGCATCGAACTGTTCCGGCGCAATGGCTGGCCGTTGCACGGCTTCGTCGCCCCGGCCTGGTTGATGAGCGAGGGCACGCGCCAGGCCCTTCGCGAAACACCATTGAGCTACACCAGCGACCCGCAACATCTTTATCAATTACCGGATTTCACCGCCATCAACGCCCCGGGTCTGGTGTGGAGTGCGCGCAGCGCCTGGCGCCGGGGCCTGTCAAAAATCGTCAGCGAGCAACGCGAACAGCAGTGGCGCGACGCCGCGGTGATTCGTCTAGGCTTGCACCCGGTAGACATGCGCCACGCCTTCGCGCGTGATTACTGGCTACGAACCCTTGAACGGCTGCTGGCAGAAGGACGCACGCCCATGACCAAAATCGACTGGCTCACTGAGCAACGCGAGCGAATGGAGCGCGCTGCATGAGTCGCGGCATTGTGTTGTTGATCGGCCTGCTCGCTGCTGTACTGATCCCGGTGTTGCTCGGCGGCGGCGAGATCGGTGCGCGCCTGCAAAATTTCCCCCTGCAATGGCTGCTGATCATGTTCGGCATGATTCTGCTCTGCTGGGGCATCAACACCCTGCGTCTGCGCCTGCTGCTGGGTGATCAGCGCGATCAGGTAACGCCGCTGAAAAGTCTCGGCGTGGTCATGGCCGCCGAGTTCGCCTACTGCGCCACCCCCGGCGGCAGTGGCGGACCGCTGACGATCATGGCGTTGCTGGCGCGCTGCGGCGTACGCCCGGCCCGTGGCAGCGCAGTGTTTGCCATGGATCAGTTGAGCGATCTGCTGTTCTTTCTCTGCGCCCTGAGCGGCATCCTGATTTACGCGTTGTTTCAGCATCTCAGTGACCGCCTGGAGTGGTTGCTGATGGTCAGCGCCGTGTCGCTGTTCGGTGGGCTGTTCAGTTGCGTGCTGCTGGCGCGCTACCACCGCCGCCTGATCCTTCTGAGCGGACGCCTGCTTGCCCGCCTCAACGTGCAACCGGCCACGCGTCGGCGCTGGGCGCGCAAGCTGCTGCATTTTCTCGACGCATTTATCGACACCCTCAAGTTGCCGTGGCAAACCCTGGTCAAGGTGTTCGCCCTGACCTGCATGCACTGGCTGCTACGCTACAGCGTGTTGTATCTGGCCCTGCGCGGACTGGGCGCGGATCTGCAGTGGGCCTGGAGTTTTCTGGTGCAGATGCTATCGCTGGGGGCTGGTCAAATGAGCCTGTTGCCCGGTGGTGCGGGCGCCGCAGAGCTGACCTCGGCGGCGCTGCTGGCGCCGATGGTCGGCAAATCCACTGCGGCGGCAGCGATTCTGATCTGGCGGGTGGTGACGTTCTATTTCTATCTGGTGGTGGGCGGCCCGGTGTTTCTATTGATGCTGGGGCGGCCGCTACTCAAGAAGCTGTTGAAGATCAGGCAGGCTTCTCAGGTTCGTCCGCCTGCTCCTTGAGCTGCTCCCACAGCTCGGCGGCGCCGGGAAACTCGGTGCCGTCTTCCGGGCTCAGGTCATCCGGGTCGTAGCGGCTCAAACAGCCCTCCCCCACGGTGGCCGGCGCTTTCGAAGTGGCTTTGTCCAATGGGTCGCTCACGGGCAGTTCCTCAAGGGCTGAAACGAAAAAAGGGCCTGGGACGATTGAACGCCCAGGCCCTTCTTTATTCAAGTACGCGCAGGTTCGATCAGAACACCACGGTCTTGTTGCCGTGCACCAGCACACGGTCTTCGAGGTGATAACGCAAGCCTCGGGCCAACACCATCTTCTCGACGTCACGGCCGAAACGCACCATGTCTTCGATGCTGTCGCTGTGGCTGACACGCACCACGTCCTGCTCGATGATCGGACCGGCGTCCAGCTCTTCGGTCACGTAGTGGCAAGTCGCGCCGATCAGCTTCACGCCGCGCAGCGACGCCTGATGGTACGGCTTGGCGCCGACGAACGACGGCAGGAAGCTGTGGTGAATGTTGATCACCTTGTGCGCGTATTCGCGGCACAGCGCCGGCGGCAGGATCTGCATGTAGCGCGCCAGCACCACCACTTCGGCATCGTGCTGTTTGACCAGACGCGAGACTTCGGCGAACGCCGGCTCCTTGTCCTGCGGATTGACCGGGACATGGTAATAAGGAATGCCGTGCCACTCGACCATGCTGCGCAGGTCATTGTGGTTGGAAATCACGCAGGAGATTTCGCAATCGAGCTCGTCGCTGTGCCAGCGGTGCAGCAAGTCGGCCAGGCAGTGGGATTCGCGGCTGGCCATCAGCACCACGCGTTTCTTCTGCTCGGTGTCGGTGATGCGCCAGTCCATCGAGAACTCTTCGGCGATCGGCGCAAACTTCTCGCGCAGCACTTCAATACCGAACGGCAGCGAATCGGCGCGGATCTCGTGACGCATGAAGAACCAGCCGTTCTGATTATCCGAGTGGTGGCTCGCTTCGGTGATCCAGCCGTTGTGGGATGCCAGAAAGTTACTGACTTTGGCAACGATGCCAACGCGGTCAGGGCAGGAAATCACCAACCGAAAGGTGCGCATGGGGGGAAAACTCCAGAACTTCGCAAAGGCGGCCATTCTAGCGACTGTGCGCGGAAACTGCAGTATTGATGACCACATGTCCGCAGGCAGGCCCGATTCGCGGCGTCTGAAGCCACGCGCGGCGAAACCATAGTCCTGCAGTGAAGCTGTTCGGCCAGATAATTGTGAATATTCGTGATGACTGCATCACATTATTTAAATGACCATTCAATTTACCGGTTATTCCTTGCAACTAATTCAAATAAAAAAACCGGTTAAATGTTTACTTGATGAAACAGCCTGACTATTATTGCGGCACTGTCCCCTGCCATTCAACACATCTGCATAAGGTAGTTACCATGTCCTTGATCAACGAATATCGCGCCACCGAAGAAGCAATCAAAGAGCTGCAAGCGCGTTTGAAGAACCTGTCGCAAGACGACAAACTGCAAGCCGAGCTGGAATTCGAAGGCAAACTGCGTACCCTGATGGGCGAATACTCCAAGTCCCTGCGCGACATCATCGCCCTGCTGGATCCGGAATCGAAAACCAAAGGCACCCGTGGCGCCGCAGTAAAAACTACCGGCACCAAGCGCGCGCGCAAAGTTAAACAATACAAAAACCCGCATAACGGCGAAGTCATCGAAACCAAAGGTGGCAACCACAAGACTCTGAAAGAGTGGAAAGCCAAGTGGGGCGGTGACGTGGTTGAAGGCTGGGCTACCCTGCTGGGCTAAGCCGCAACGCCTGTCGCAGACTGATTCTGCGGCCCATGAAAAACGCCAGCATACGCTGGCGTTTTTTTATGCCCGGCATTTCATGGGCACACTATGTTCGATTTCAAAGATTCAAACGTTTGCGCAATGCCTGGACATAATTCTGCCACTCATTGAGCACTTGATTCTGTATCGGCGTAGCACTAAGCGCCCATTGCTGCGCGGCCTCGGCAAAAGATTGCAGGGTATTAGGCGCGCCCATTTGCGGCTCGGACAAACGCTGCTGACAGAATATTCTCCAGCGTTCTTGCTCCTCGAAATTCAACGTGTCGGGAAAGTTGCGTGCGCGATATCGAAAGAGTAATTCCGGCAGACGTTCATCATCGAACGGCCAGTGCTCTTGCGCTAATTGCGCCGGATCCGCCGTTCTCACTTGCTCGCATAGACGCCGATCGCGATCACCGATAAATCCATCGTACAACTGCTGTTCCGGATCTTCGCTGGGCGTGAAGTCTTCGCTGGCGTAAATCGCCGCGACTTTATCTTTCCAAACTTGTTGTGCGTCACTTAGCCGCAGTGCACGTGCCTGATACAGCGCCATGTCCAGGCCCAGACGCTGCTGATCGTCGGCACGCAACACCGACAACGGCGCCACCACCGGGCAGCGATTGATGTGAATCAGTTTCAGCGGCACCGGCAGTTCACCCTCGGCGAGGTCGTCGCGGCGGGTGTACAGGCGCCGGCGCAGGGTTTCGGCGTCCAGGTCCAGCAAGCCTTGCGGATCAAGGTGCAGGTCACAGACGATCAGCGCATTGCGATTACGCGGATGCCAGGCCAATGGCAGCACCACACCGACATAGTGTCGCGCCGCCGAGAAGCGTCCGGAGATATGCACCAGCGGTTGCAGCAGGCGAATCTGATCCATGACCTTCTGTTTGCTGCGCAATTGAAACAGCCAGTCATACAACTTCGGCTGTTTCTCGCGGATCAACCGCGCCAGCGCAATGGTAGCGCGCACGTCCGAGAGCGCTTCGTGCGCATGCCCATGGTCGATGTGGTTGGCCGCCGTCAGGCGTTCGAGCTTGAGGGTGACCTTGCCTTCGTCGTCGGTCGGCCAGACCAGGCCATCCGGGCGCAACGCATACGCGGCGCGCACCACATCGATCAGGTCCCAGCGACTGTTGCCGCCTTGCCATTCACGGGCGTACGGGTCGAAAAAATTGCGGTACAGGCTGTAGCGGGTCATCTCGTCGTCGAAACGCAAGGTGTTGTAACCCGCACCGCAAGTGCCGGGCGCCGCCAGTTGCGCGTGTACGCGGGTCATGAAGTCGGCTTCGCTCAAACCCTGTTCGGCGAGACAGCTCGGGGTGATACCGGTAATGGCGCACGCCGCCGGGTGCGGCAGGATGTCTTCGCTGGGCTGGCAGTAGAGGTTGACCGGTTCGTCGATTTCATTGAGGTCGTGGTCGGTGCGAATCCCGGCGACCTGCAGCGGACGGTCGTTGCGCGGATTGATGCCGGTGGTCTCGTAGTCGTACCAGAAGATTGAAGTCACGGGCGGTTCCTGAACTGAAGATCGGCAAAGTCTAGGCGTTGAACCGCGGTCGCGGCCAGCGCTGTGTCATTCAACCACCGCGCATCACACGATGTGCAATACATAGTTATGTCGTTTTCCCCCAAGAGGCTGCTAGCATCGGACCGACTTCGCATCCCGATCCGGCCCCATCAGGTAGCCCATGCTCGAGAACACAGCACTGCCACGGAAAGCACCGCTGAACCCGCCACTCGATACCCGCTATCAAGTGGAAACCCCGGAGGGCATCGACCTGCCGTTGCGCCCGGCCGGTCTGATGGTGCGCAGCCTCGCCTTCGGCATCGACCTGGGCATTCGCGGGGCCATCCTCGGCGCGCTGTTTCTGCTGCTGGCGTTTCTCGGCCAGCTCGGCATGGGTCTGGGTTCGCTGCTGCTGTTTGCCGTCAGCTGGTGGTACATGGTGCTGTTCGAAGTGTTGCGTCAGGGCCGTTCGCCGGGCAAGCAATGGATGGGCCTGCGGGTGATCCACGATGACGGCACACCGATCGGCTGGTCGGCCTCGCTGCTGCGTAACCTGCTGCGTTTTGTCGATCTGCTGCCGTTCGGCTATTTCCTCGGCGCCATCAGTTGCCTGCAACACCCGACCTTCAAACGCCTGGGCGACATCGCAGCCGGCACGCTGGTGGTCTACAGCGAACGCGCCCTGCTCCGCCCGCAGTTACCTGACGCCCAGCCACGCAGCTCGCCCGTGCCGCTCAACCTCGGCGAACAACGCGCCTTGCTCGCCTTCGCCGAACGTCAGGCTGAACTGTCGCCGGCGCGGGTCAATGAGCTGGCCGCGCTGCTCGCCCAACCGCTGCACATCTCGGCGCCCAAAGCGGTCAGCGAACTCAATGGTATCGCCCGCGGCTTGTTGGGTCCGACATGAAGCAGAGTCTTTTCGAAGCTCGTCACAAGGCCGAATGGGAGCGCTTCACCCTGGCCCTCGAACGCCTCGAACATGGCAAGGACACCTCGCAGGCAGCCAGTTTCCCCAAGGCTTATCGACGCCTCTGCCAGCATCTGGCGCTGGCGCAGGAGCGCGGTTACAGCAGTTTTCTGATCGACTCGCTGCAACAACTGGTGTTGCGCGGCCACCAGCAGCTGTATCGGCACCGCAGTCGATTCGGCGCCAACCTCTTGGGTTTCATCCTCGCTGACTTTCCTCGACTGGTGCGTGCCGAATGGCCGTTTGTGCTGGCCGCTGGTCTGGTGTTTTTCGGCAGCCTGATCGGCTTTGCCTTGCTGGTGTATGCCTTTCCCGAACTGATCTACAACCTGATCCCCGCCGAACAGGTGCGCGACATGCAGAGCATGTACGACCCGGTGGCCGGGCACCTCGGGCGCTCGGCCGAACGGGCGGCCAGCGAAGACTGGGTGATGTTCGGCTATTACGTGATGCACAACATTGGCATCGCCTTTCAGACTTTCGCCAGCGGTTTGCTGCTGGGCGTCGGTAGCGCGTTCTTCCTGTTCTATAACGGCTTGATCATCGGCGCGGTGGCCGGGCACCTGACCGAAATCGGTTTTGGCCAGACGTTCTGGTCGTTCGTGATCGGCCACGGCGCCTTCGAGCTGAGCGCCATTGCCCTGGCGGGCGCGGCGGGGCTAAAGCTCGGCTGGGCAGTGATCGCACCGGGGCGGCTGACCCGTGGTGAAGCGCTGGTGCAGGCGGCGCGCAAAAGCGTGCTGCTGGTGTGTGGGGTCATGCTGTTCCTACTGATCGCAGCGTTCATCGAAGCGTATTGGTCGTCGAAGACCGGGGTCACACCGCCGATCAAATATGCGGTCGGTGCCGCGTTGTGGCTCGCAGTAGCGGCCTATCTGCTGTTCGCCGGAAGGACACGCCATGCGCCTGAGTGACGCCACCGTGGCGATCCGCCCGCGCAGCACTTGGGAAGCCATGGACCTGGGCGTGCTCATGAGCCAGCAGCATCGACGCCTGCTGATGACCAGTTGGGCCATCGTCACCCTGCCGCTGTTCGCGGTGCTGACGTTGTTGCTATGGGATTCGCCGTCGCTGGCGGTATTCATTTTCTGGTGGCTGAAACCAGCCTACGAACGCCTGCCGCTGTACATCCTGTCCAAAGCCCTGTTCGGCGAAACACCGACACTGAAACAGGCCCTGCGCGAATTTCCACGGTTGCTCAAGCCGCAACTGCTGGCCAGCCTGACCTGGCGCCGGCTGAGCCTGAGTCGCAGCTTCCTGCTGCCGGTAGTGCAACTCGAAGGTCTCGACGGCACGGCCCGTCAGCAACGCTTGCAGGTGTTGCTGCAACGCAATGCCGGCGCCGCGCAATGGCTGACGATCATCGGCATGCATCTGGAGACCGCACTGTGGATCGGTCTGATGGTGCTGTTCTATATGCTGCTGCCACAGCAGATCGAAACCGACTGGGACTGGCAATCGCTGATCCTCGACGCCGATCACCACTGGCGTTGGCTGGAGCACCTGACCAACGCTTTCTACGCGCTGGTGCTGGTGGTCTGGGAACCGATTTATGTCGCCTGCGGTTTCAGCCTGTATTTGAACCGGCGCACCGCACTGGAAGCGTGGGACATCGAGCTGGTGTTCCGCCGTTTGCGCCAGCGCCTGAACAGCAGCGCTCTGGGTTTGCTGCTGGCGGTCTGTCTGTGGCTGCCGGCGGTGCCACCGGTATGGGCGGATGCCCCGGCCAACGCCCCGGAGGCGCCACGCCTGTTGCACCAACCGCTGACCAGTCAGGCTGCGCACGACAGCATCAAGGCGCTGCTCGAACAACCACCGTTCAAGAACAAGGAAAGCGTGACTCGTTATCGCTTTGGGGACGACCCGGCAGCCCCGGCCGAAGCCAAACCCGGTGAGGCGCCGCAATGGCTGAAAACCCTGCTCGGCTGGCTCGACGGTCAACGCTTCAATGCCTTGGCGGTGTTGATCGAAGCGCTGTTGTGGGGTGCCTTGCTCGCGGCTCTCGGATGGCTGATCTGGCGCTATCGCGAATTCCTGAGCACCTTCGTCAGTCGCCGGCCGAAGCTGCCCGCCCGCATCAGGCCACCTGCACCGCAGCAAGCGTTAGGCCTGGACCTGAGCCCGCAAACCCTGCCCGATGATATCGCCGCCAGTGCCGAACAACTCTGGCAGACCCAGCCACGCGCCGCGCTGGGCCTGCTCTATCGCGGATTGCTCAGCCGTCTGCTGCACGATTTTGCCCTGACCTTGAAACCTGCCGACACCGAGCATCAGGTGCTGCTGCGGGTCGAGCAATTGCAGCGCCCTGAACTGCTGGCGTTCAGTCGCACCCTGACACAGCACTGGCAGAACATGGCCTACGGGCACCGCGTACCGGCGGCACATCTGCAACAGGAACTGTGTGACGGCTGGCGTGCCCTGTTCGGCTCGGGAGCGCGCGCTTGAACCGGCGCAACGCGTGGCTGCTCGGCGGGCTGATCGTCGCCCTGCTCGCGGCGTTGAGCATTTATCTGTACCTAAAGGCCCGGCCCTATCAGGAAGTGATCGATCACGGCCCCTCGCCCCAGGCGCAGGCCAATCCTTATCTGGCGGCAGAACTGTTTTTGCGCGAGCGCGGCCTCAACGTCAGCCACGCCGAAACGCTGGCGGTGCTGCCCGACATCGATCCGCGTCGGCACACCCTGCTGTTGTTCGGCGAACGTTCGCGCATGACCCCGCGGCAGGTCGATCAGGTGTTGAACTGGGCCCGCGCCGGTGGGCGCCTGGTGTTCGTGGCCGAAGCGCTGTGGGACAAGCAGGCCAGACAAAGCGATGATCTGTTGCTGGATCGGGTGCAGTTGCACCAGTCCCTGAGCAAGGACCTCAAGGAGCCGCCGGCGGAGCTGGCCGATGATCCGTACCCGAATCTGACCAAGCTCTACCTGGAAGATGAGGACGCGCCGGCCTACGCCGGTTTCGACACCGCGTTCCATCTGGACGATCCGAAAAATCTCGCCCAGGCCTGGGCCAACAGCGCCAAGGCCACGCACATGATGCAACTGCCGTACGGCCTCGGCTCGATCACCGTGGTCACCGATGCCGAACTGTGGAAAACCCCGGCCATCAGCAAGCACGACAACGCCTGGCTGCTCTGGTACCTGAGCGCCGACACCGACGTCACGCTGATTTTCAACACCGCACACGATGGTCTGCTGACCTTGCTCTGGCGTTACTTCCCGCAAGCCATCGTCGCCCTGCTGGCACTGATCGGCCTCGGCCTGTGGCACGTTGCTGTGCGCCATGGACCACTGCAGGCACCCGCCCCGAGTGGCCGCCGGCAGTTGCAGGAACACCTGCGCGCCAGTGCCGATTTCATCCTGCGCCACAACGGTCAGCACACGCTGTTGCAAGCCCTGCAACAGGACGTGCTGCGCCGCGCCCGCCGCCGCTATCCCGGCTTCGACCAATTGAACGTGGCTGAGCAATGGCTGGTGCTGTCGCGCCTGACCCGACAGCCGACCCGCGCCATCAGTCAGGCCCTCAGCCCGGTACCGAAACAGCGCCTGAGCAGCGCTGATTTCAGTCGCCAGGTGGCCCACCTGCAAACCTTGAGGAACACGCTATGAGTGAACAGATCGAGCCCGGCAGCGCCAGCCACGCCGCCCAGCAACGCCAGCGTGCCAGCCAGTTGGCGCAAGCGCTGCGCGGTGAATTGCAGAAGGCCCTGATCGGCCAGAACAGCGTGATCGACGATGTGCTGACCGCGTTGATCGCCGGCGGCCACGTGCTGCTCGAGGGCGTTCCGGGGTTGGGCAAGACCTTGCTGGTGCGGGCGCTGGCGCGTTGTTTCGGCGGCGAATTCGCGCGCATCCAGTTCACTCCGGATCTGATGCCCAGCGATGTGACCGGCCATGCGGTGTACGACTTGCACACCGAACAGTTCAAGCTGCGCAAGGGGCCGTTGTTCACCAACCTGTTGCTGGCCGACGAGATCAATCGGGCACCGGCGAAAACCCAGGCGGCGTTACTCGAAGCGATGCAGGAACGGCAAGTCACTCTCGAAGGCCGGGCGCTGCCGATCGCCCAGCCGTTCATGGTGCTCGCCACCCAGAATCCCATCGAGCAGGAAGGCACTTACCCCTTGCCGGAAGCCGAGCTCGACCGTTTCATGCTCAAGGTGCGCATGGATTACCCCGAGACCGAACAAGAGTTGAACATGGTGCGTCAGGTCAGCCGCTCGACCCGCGCCGACATGCTTGATGTGCAGCCGCTGCGCACGGTCCTGCAAGCCAAGGACGTGCAGGCCTTGCAACGCATCGCCAGTGACCTGCCGATCGACGATCAGGTGCTCGATTACGCCGTGCGGCTGGCGCGCAGCACCCGCTCCTGGCCCGGCCTGACCCTCGGCGCCGGGCCGCGTGCCTCGATTGCGCTGGTGCGCTGCGCCCGCGCCCGTGCGTTGCTGCGCGGCGGCGAGTTCGTGATTCCCGATGACATCAAGGGTTGCGCGCTCTCTGTGCTGCGCCATCGGGTGCGAGTGGCGCCGGAGCTGGACATCGAAGGTCTGCAGGTCGATCAGGTGCTGCAACAATTGCTCGACCAAGTGCCGGCGCCGCGCTTGTGAAACCGTCACGCCTGCTGCTGATCTGGCTCGCGATTCTGCTGGCCGTCGGCACGCTGCTGGGCACGCTGCAAGCCCTCGACATCGACGTACCCGCCACGCTGTTGTCGATCAACTGGGGCTTGCTCCTGGCCCTGCTGGTGCTGGCGATCATCGATGCGCTGCGCCTGAACAACCTGCCCTCGCCGCGCATCCAGCGGCAGATGCCCGGCAGCCTGGCACTCGGCCGTTGGAGCGAGGTGCGGCTGCAGCTCAGCCATGACTTCATCGAGCCGGTCGCGGTGGAGATTTTCGACCACGTGCCACAGGGCCTGAGCTTCGAAAACCTGCCGCTGGCGATTGAACTGCAACCCGGGCAATTCAGCGCGGTCGGCTACCGTCTGCGCCCGCTCAAGCGCGGGCACTTCAGCTTCGAACAGTGCGAAATCAACCTGCCCAGCCCGTTCGGTCTGTGGACAGGCAAACGCCTGCTCGCCGTGAGCGGCGAGATCCGCGTCTACCCGGACTTCGCAAAGCTCTACGGTGGGCAGTTGTTGGCGGTGGACAACTGGCTCAGCCAGCTCGGTGTGCGCCAGCGCCAGCGTCGCGGGCAGGGTCAGGAATTTCATCAGTTGCGCGAATTTCGCGAAGGCGACAGCCTGCGCCAGATCGACTGGAAAGCCACCGCCCGCCAGCGCACGCCGATTGCCCGCGAGTATGAAGACGAGCGTGATCAACAGATCATGTTCATGCTCGATTGCGGCCGGCAAATGCGCAGCCAGGATGGTGAGCTGTCGCACTTCGACCATGCGCTGAACGCGTGTCTGCTGCTGAGCCATGTCGCGCTGCGTCAGGGCGATGCCGTAGGGCTGAGCACCTTCGCCGTCGCGCAACCGCGCTTTCTTTCGCCGATCAAGGGTGCCAGTCAGCTCAAGGTCCTGCTCAACGCCGTTTATGATCTGGACAGCAGTCAGCGTCCTGCCGACTATTCAACCGCGACCAGCCAGCTGTTGGCCCGGCAGAAACGCCGGGCGCTGATCGTGCTGCTGACCAACCTGCGTGACGAGGACACCGAAGACCTGCTCGCCAGCGTCAAACGTCTGAGCCTGCAACATCAAGTGCTGGTGGTCAGCCTGCGCGAGGAAGCCCTCGACCGCCTGCGCAATGCCCCGGTACAAACGCTGCCCGAAGCACTGGCCTATTGCGGCACGGTGGATTACCTCAATGCCCGGGCCGAGCTGCATGAGCAGTTGAATGCTCATGCAGTTCAGGTGCTGGATGTGCGTCCCAGCGGGCTAAGCACGGAGTTGCTGAGCCGATACCTGAGCTGGAAGCGATCCGGTGTTTTCTAAGATCACTCATAACCGATGAGCGACAACTTCATATAGGCATGCTCATACTTGATCCTCCCCGAACACTCACCACGATGGTGTCCCGTGCAGGCAGGATGAATTTGACCTCCGTGTAGCCCTGCGCATCGGTGCGAGTTGGAGCGATTTCAATATCGCGAAAACGCCAGAAAACTACCTCCCCCTGAATGGGAACATAGCTTCGATTTGTAACAAGCGCGCGCATGTGGGCTTGCCCGCCAATGCCGATTTGCCCGTGAAGTCTTTTCAGCTCAAAAATCAGCGGCCTCGTAGAAGGATCAAACACTTCAAACACCAATGACTGTGAGCCACCCAAAACAACCGTTGCCTGCAACTCATGCAGTCCTGTTTCAATCGGTCTGAAATCAACGCGCGACTTTCCATCCGGCCCCGTGAAAGTAGCCGGCAACGTCAATTCCGGATAATTCCAGATGACCCTGACGCCTGCCAGGGCCCGGCCATCGTGACGCGACACCACCCGGACCTCGGCCGTTGCATCTTTGCCCAGATCGATATTTGTATCGGGACTGGTCAACGACTCAATCACCGGCACTATGCCGTAATACCCCAGTTGCGCCATATCCCAGCCACCCAGCCCGCCTCGGACAATGGCCGATAAAACTCCCTGCGAGTCAGCCGGATAGGTAAAGGTCAAACGGGCAAGCCCCTCCTCATCCGTCACCGATGGCGTCAAGGCAGTCCCGGCAAAATCCCACCGCACTTGCACACCCGCCAGCGGCAAACCGGTACGTGCCGAGACCACTTTGGCAATGGCATGCGCGCGCTCCTCATTGGGTGGCAACCGTGAATCTTCCGGTTCGTACAGTTCGCTGATTACTCGCGGTTCCTCAAGCGTATACGGCAGATCAACCGATTCCGAATGCGCCGCCTCTCCCACCCTCGCCGTTACTACCGCCGCGCCCGGTGTCTGCGGTTTGAAGCGCACAATGGCGACACCATAAAAGTCGGTCAGACTGGTGACCGTCCCCAGATCCTCGTTGCGCCATGTCACCAATACCCCGGCGATACCTTGACCGGAAACGGACGACACCACTTTTACCTGCTCGACCAGTTCCTGCTCCCATTCCACCACTTGCTGAACGCTGCTACTGGTGAGGATTTTCCACACCTGCACGCCCGCCCCCAGCGACATCGCATTGGCCGGTGACAGGCTGGCGAGGCGCTCCGCTCCCAGGCGCAGCGCGAAGCCACCGTCCTTCAGGTCGGCGCAACGCAGGGAATAGCGCAAACCGATTGCCGAGGGCAGGCGTGATGCGCCGAGCGCAGGTTCGAAACTCAGACCCAGTTCCGCAGGGCCGGTGCCGGTCAAGCCCAAGGTCAGTTCCTGGTCGAACAACGGGCTGCCATCCGGAAGCAGTACTTCGATGGCATGTGAGCCATTGCGGCGCGGAAAGTACGTGTGACTGCCCCATGGATGTTCATCATGCCCATCGAAACGCACCCGTACATCCTCCCAAGGGTTACGGGCAAGCGCCGTAAAGGACAGGGCACGTTGCTCTTCATAGCCATCGAACGGGCTATGCACATTGGCCACGACGTTCTGCTGACCGTGACTGCTCGGCACCAGGCCAAACCCGGACCAGCCCAGTTCGTCGCTGACGACGCTGTCTGAACTGTCAGCGGATTTCCACTGCACCGTCACCTGCGCCACCGCTTGCCCGGTGAATGCCGAAACCACCCTGACCCAGCTCCAGGCTTTATCCTTGCCGATGACGGCGTCAACCGCTGACTCACGCCAGTCTTCGATTCGCAACTTGTTGTGAGCGAGCTGCATCGGATTGGTGCTCATGGAGCGATCCAGGGCAGACAAGAAAAGCCCCACACTAAAGGCGCCGGAGACCTTGCTCGAGGTGAAATCCAGACTCCAGCCAACACCACCGTCACTGATTTTTTGAGCTTGATCGAGTGGCGGTTCAATGCTCGCTTCCAGGTCATCAGCCGGGGTGCCTTGCCACACCAGCGTTGCCTGCAAACCCACCAGCGGGCTCAAGGCATTGGGCAGATAGCGCAAGGTGTGCGTGGCCCCGATGCAAGGAAACATTCTCTGACTGGCGTTTGTCGCAGTCACCTGATCCAGCATCAACGTCAGTTCATCCATAAGCTCTGTGGAGATCAGCCGACCGAACAACTCCCGGGGCGCGGTAAGTCCGGGGCTGCTCAAGGTCAGGCTGAACAGGCTGCTGGTACTCGACGCGACCTGCGAACTGAAGCGCCATTCCAGCCCCAATGGCCCAAGCCTCAACGGCTTGTCGATATCCGAGACGATCAAGCCGTTCCCCGGCGGCTCACCACGCCATTGCAGCGTGACCATCTCTCCATTCAGCGGACTGCCGGGCGTGATTTCTATCCGCAAGGTGTGCGGCTCACCGCGCCAGCACAGCAAGCCCAATTCGGTCAGGTCAACCTCATTGCCGTCAAACAGGATCTTGATCTTGCCTTTCCAGGGGCTGCTCTGCAGCGCCTTCACTGCAAACGGTCGCTCCACCGGCACCGCTTCGTCATGCGCCCGCACGCGAGCGGTCACCACCAGCTCACCGTCGCGGCTCGGTTGATACAACACGCTGGCCCAGCCACCGATCCCCGATCGGGTGGCAATCGTGCCTTCGGGAGTCTGCCAGTCCACCCGTGCATTGTTGACCGGATCGCCGTTGCCGCCGGTGACCATATGCACCACCTGCACCCGCAACAGAACACTTTCGCCTTCGTCCACCACGGGAAATTTGTTGGCCTCCTGAACGTCGCCAATGCGCACCAGATTGCGGGCCAGTGACATCGGTTTTCTGTTGGAAGGCAACAGCAGCTTCGAACACAGCAACTGCAAGTGGAAGCGACCGTCGAGTTTGTCCTGGCAGATCAACTCCCAGTTCAGGTCTGTTGTGCCTACAGGTATCGAGGCTTCCAGCTCCGGGCGCAGTTGCACGCCCAACTGTGCGGCGCTGTCGCCATCCCAACGCAGTGCCATCGTGGAACCACGTAACACTTCAGGCACCCGAACGCTCAGTTGATAGGTCGAGCCACGGTTGGGATAGCCGGTCTTCTGCGCCCAGGGCAAGGCGTTGCTGTCTACCACCGCCAGAACGTCCTTCCATGGATCGGTCGCCAGCACCTGAACGTCCAGCGTCGCGGTTTCCACCCCACTGGCATAGTAGGGGCTTGCCACCGAAGCCTGGATAGCACGTTTTCCAGCAGCCGTTGGCAGATACTCGAAATACGCCCAGCCCTCGGCGTCGGTCGGTGTCGTGCTCAGCACCCCCAGCCCTTCGGTGGTCCAGGTCACCGTGCGCCCGGCCAGAAACTGACCGGTGTACCAGGAGGCCACTCGTACCCCCAGACGCACCGATTGCGTCAACTCCAGCACCGGGAAATACGCGGCCTCCAGCACCTCACGGAACACCAGCCGGTGATGCCCCAGCGAGACCTGCATCGAATACGGCTCGGCGGTGTACTGGTTCACCAGTTGCACCGTGAACAGGTAAGGATCCTGAGCACCGATCAGCGGGCACTGCAGCATCCACGGTGAGTCCAGCGGTTGATCGACGCCCCAGTCAGGCGTTGCGAAAACCGCGCCTTGTGGATTGTCATCGCTCACCAATGCAGCTTTGGTGTGCAGCCAGGGGCTGTCGGGGTCGGGTACGAACGCAAGCTGGTGCTGGAAGCTGCCGTCCGCGCCCAGGCAGAGGTGAACCAGCTTGCCAGATGACGATTGCTCCGCGTCCACCTTCACCGTCTGCATCCGCGCGGGCTCAAGTTCCACGCCCAGGCGAATGCGGGTAACCAAAACCAGAGAGTTATAGTCCTCGGGATCAGCATTACCCGGAGCGACCACTGTGACGCGAATCTTGTCCTGGCGCTGCAACGGCAGATCGAGCTCGGCGTTGTACTTGAGCGGTCTGAATTCCAGCGGCAACCCTTGAGTGATCCGTGCCTGGTCCTCTTCAAGGTTACGAGGGCTGCCGGGCGGCAACGGGATTTCTCTAAGGGTGGCTCCACTGTCATCAGTGAATATCATGCGGCCCGCTTCGGTATGCCGCGTTTCATACAGGAAACTCAGCACATACCTGGCTCCGGCGCTCGGCGTTACAGGTACGGTCATTTCCTGAAAGGCAGAGGCAAGGTTTGCTACTGAAAGCATCCTGATCTGTGTGCCTTCGTACGGCTCGCCCACGACCGTAACCCAGCGGCTGTTAACCGGCCCCTTTTCCCAATGGCTCAAGGCCTCACGGAAATCACCATTGAGCACCAGACTGTCATTAGCCTGAATGACGGGTTCAACCATGATGGCCTGCTCCTTTGATATTGCCTGACTGGCGGGACGTGATCGCCCGGGTGACCAGATCTTTGACAGCGAGGGTAAACGTCGGCTCACCGGCCTTGGCCGTGTAGCGGACGCGCAGAATGATGTCGGTGAGTGATTTGAGCATCGGCGCCTGCCGCTCGCTCTGCGGCCAGGGAAAGTGCAATTGCCAGCGCGAGATCGCGCCGGTGTTCTCGAAAGGGTTGAGCAAGCCTTCGTCCGGTTTGCCGGCGTTCATGCCGGTGTCGGCGATCCCCACGGACAAACCGATCTGCTGGCCACTGCGCAGATTGAACAGCACCTCGACCGGCGCCACCTTGCCCGCCGGCTGATGCAGGTACTCGACCGAGCGCGCCGAGCCCTGGGTAGCGGTCATGCTGCCGACCTGCAGCAGCGTCGCCTGTACATCCTGATAAGGTCCGAGCAGTACGGGCAGGTCGACCTCGACCAGATTGAGCAGCCGGCAATACTCGCCCGGGTGATCGCGATCGAATGACAACTGCGTCAGCTGGAACTCCAGCACGCCCTTTTTGATCAACTCGGCCAGCGCCTGGGTCCAGTCGGAGAATCCCGTCTGCGGATCCACCTTGTCATCGAACAGTCGTCGCAGCGAAATGGTCTTGACCCGCTCCAGACGGCGCTCATGGCTTTGCAGGTACAGACGATCCATGCGCAACAGGTACTCGCGCAAGTGTTCACCGGCAGTCAGTCCATGACGGTTGTCCAGCCAGACCTGCGGCAAGGCCTCAGCGGTTTCGTAATCGCCGGTTTCCGCACTCAATGACGACCGGGCACTCAGGCACAGACTGACCACCGCATCGTAAGCCTGATAGTGCAAGGCCTTGAGCTGGCCCAGCAGCCAGCCGAACAATTCTGCGTTGGTCGCGCGTTTCTTCAGGTAGTTGTAGAGCGCCAGTGCCTGACCGTTGGCCCGCAGGGTTTGCTCCAGACTCGTTCTGGCGGCATCGAGGGCGAATGTCTGCGCAGTGATCTGCTCGGCGATTGCCCCGACCTCGGCCAGTGCCTGATCTCGTTGCAACTCCCACTCTCTGCGGCGCAGGCGGTAGCTTTCGGTGATGGCTTGTTTATCCGCGTCGATCTGCAACAGCATCGCGCTGATTTCCAGACCAAAGACCACAGCATCCGCAGCTTTTTCCAAACGATGCCCACCGACAGCCGTGCCGCCAATGTTCGGCGCAGCCGCCAATGCCGCGCCTACAGACTTGATCGCGTGCAGCCCGGTGTTGATCCCTTTGACCATCGCCAGTTTGTCCATGATCTGGTATTCGGCATCGCTGATGTGTTCGTCGTACCAGGCTTTGTATCGATCGGCCCGTTGCTGGGCCATGGCCTGACTCTGGCCGAGGGCCGTGAGGCTGGCTTCAAGCTGGGCAATGGATTGCTCTTGAACCGTACGGGCGTATTCGCCCAGCTCCTTGAGGTGCTCTTGCTGCAGTTCTTCCTGTTCCGCCCGGTCGCGCTGTTCCAGCAGACGCAATACCTGGCTGCCGTACTCCTGCAGTGTCTGCACGGCGCGCAGCGCCGCCTCGTAGCTGACGCGCCAGCGAAAGGCCCCCACCACCAGACGTCCGCCCATCGGCCGTGGCATGCCCACCCCGCCAGCGGCCAGATCGCGCAACAATTGATTGGGATCGGTGGGCGGGCTGAACAGCGGAACGTCCAGTGGCTTGCCGTCCAGGGTCAGGTTGTTGCGCAAGTTGCTCAGGCGCTGCCCCGGCAAGTCGAACAGCTCAAGCAACTGCTCATTGATCGGCAGTTTGAACGACTCGTTCGCCAGCAGGCCCATCAACGGTGACGCTTCGGCGGCTGGAGGAATGTCAGCCAGGGAAAACTGCAGCTCCTGCTCGAACTGCTCAAGCGCCGGGCGGCTCGTGCTCTGGTTAAGCAAGGCCTCTACCGTCTGCGCTTGCCAACGGGTTACTGCCCGGGCGGAAGGCGGCTTGCCCATCAGAAACTGCGCCTGCACGTAACACAGTTTCGCCGCCACCAAGGCATCCCGAGTGAGCTGGCGGTAGTACCAGTCGCCCCACGCCACAAGGTTCTTCACATACTCGGTGAACACCAGAATCTGGTAGTGCTGGGGTGCGGCATAGGCAATCGCGTCCGGATCGGTCGGCAGCAAGGCTTCGACGCCCACATTCCCCACAGCGGCCAAAGGCCGGCAACGCCAGTATTCAGGCCTCGGTGGCGCATTCCCTGGTTTTTCCGGGTCTCGCGAATCTTGCGGATCGAACACGTAATGGGACCAGCTTTGCGCTTCCAGGTAGCGATCCTCGGCCCGCAGTCGAGCCGCCACCAGATGCGGCAGATGAAAAAACAGCTCCCAGAAATACAGACCGTTGGCCCCGTCGAACGCCCCGTTCGGCTCGGCGATCGGGCCCGCGGCTGGAGGCGGTTCCGTCAGGAACTGGGTCTCCCAGTCGAGTACGGCATCCACGGAAATATTGCTCAGTTGCACCAGCTCCGGGCCGAACAGCGAGTTCAAGCGCGCGCGCTGCAACATTCCGGACTGCCTGAAACCGATGAACTGCGCTGCATCCAGCGCGTTCTTTTCCAGAGTCGGCGGTACGAAACGGGTGATCTTGGTGAGTGAGACTGTAAAGGTCTTGCTGCCTTGGTCCTCGCCGCTCAAGGTAAATTCGGCCAGCCCGGTAAATCCGCCTTTCGCGCGTTGCAGTTTCATCCATTGAGTAGCCCAACCACCCGAGACGGGCTGCAGGCCTTTGGTTTCTCTTGGGTCATCTCCGGCCGGATTGTTCAGCTTCAAGGTAAAATCGACCTTCTCATCTCCAACCGGAGACCGCGCCCGGCACAGGCCTCTAACCCACAGAAAGTCGTCTGTTCCTACCTCCGAAAACACCGCCTGCAGCCCGTAATAAGCCGTCAGATCCCCCGAGGTCTCACTCTTGATCTCGACCACCGGCTGATTTTTCGGCGTCAGTGCATGCTGCAAGGTCAGGACATCGGTGAAGCGATGACTGGCCAGATATACAAGCCAGTTGCCGTCGTCTTCAGGCAACGGACGAAAGAACACATCACGGGTGGTGCTCACCCTCAGACCCGCCGGGCTGATAAGCAATACGCCCAGGCGACCCTTGGGGTGAATTGCATCGGAAAACGTTGTTGCAATCAGCCGGGAATCAAGGCTCCTGTCGCTGTTGTTGGTGTCCTCATCAGCGCTATACAAGCTCAGCGGTGCCGACCATTCTGCATTTTGGCTCATGAACGCCAGGTTGATATCCAGCCTGGGGGCCAAATAGCCCTCGCTCCCCTTGATACCCACCGGGTCGCGCCACTCAGCCCACACCAGACACAAACGCCCGCCCCAAAACAACGGCCGCATGTCCAGAACCCTATTCCCCACCGGAATGTCGACAGGTTGCCATTCACTCCATGCCGCCGGGTTGACCGGATTACCGGAAGCGGTGAGCTCGATGTCGGCCTTGCGCCAGAAATACTGAAACGGCTGCACCCGCTGCCGGCCGACGAAATAGTAAGTGGCATTGCTTGCCGAGTCGCCATCCAGACAGGCGCTGATGACATCCAGGTTGCAGGTCTGCTCGAATGCCTTGAGGTATTGCTGCGAGGCACGCTGCACCGAATCGCCGGTCAGCCGCGCCTGATTCAAGTCATTTTCCAGTGCCTTGAACAGGCGGGTCTTGCGCTGCCGCACAAAGGGGTTGATGAAGTTTTCCGGGTAGACCGCGATCAACGCCAGCGCCGCCCAGTCGGGGTAATTGCTGTACAGCTCCCAGAGCTTCAGCTCATGCGCCGGAAAAGCCGTGTTTTTATAGCCCGGCTCAAGCTTGCGATACGCTGCATGAATGAATTGCTGCGCGCAACTGGTCGCCTCGGCGACCCACGAACTTTGCACCGGATAGTTATCCAGCGGGTCCATGCGCAACAGCTCGAACAGATCCTGCGGCGTTTTCACGAAGGAGTAGCGGGTCCTGGCAGCCTGACCGATGCAGTAATCGACCAGTGCTGCGCGGCGTTTTTCCAACAATGGAGCCAGATTGCGTTGAGTCATGGTCTTGTCCTGCATCCTGAGGTGAACGCTGCGTCAACCAACACGGTCATTGGTGAGTCAGTGCTTCGGTGAAGGTGATAGGGTCAAAAAGTGCTTCTTTGTCACTGGCATCGCAATGCGCGCTGACAATGAACTTGCCGCCGGACGTGCTCGACACGTACACCCGTGTAACGCCCTCGAAGTCGGCGTAGTTCTGCCCGGGACGAATCACCGCCGAGCCGCTACTGCCGCTCGCAGGTTCGGCGGACCAGCGCACCAGACGGTTGCGCCCGGGGTTTCGATATTCGTCGCGCAGCGTGGCGTAAAGCTCGACTTCCTGCCCCGCCGGAACCGGTTCCAGCGGCACCTGGGCAGTTAATGGTGCGGGGAAGGACAGCGTCTTGGGATCATCGGAGATATTGATCGTCGGGGCCTGTTGTGCGTCGATCAGGTCAAGCCAGAACAGTGGCGTTTCCTGCCCCATGACCTTGCCCGGCAGATACTCGACCGTCACCTTTCCATCGACGTCAGTGGCGTTGGGCACAATCGTGCCGAGGCTCACTTGCCAGTACACATTGACGCCACTCAGTGGCTTGTCATCGGCGTCCGTCAACGTCACGGTCAACAAGACTTTCTCTTCAGGTTTGCCGGCCACCACCTCGGTCTTGTCCACTTCACATTTCATTTTGACCAGTGGTTGCGCCACCTCATCGGCAAAGGCAACCACCGATTCACGGGTGGCTGAAAGGCTGAGCAGCGCGCGTTCGGCGGCGAATCGATACTTGTCCTTGTCTACGTCCTCCGGCAGATTTCCCACGAGGAAAATCGTCAGGGCGTCCATGCCGCTGTGCCGGGCCAATACGCGGATGCGCATCAGCAAATCGAGCTGGGGCAAAGTCTTGAGGATCTTCAGTTCAGGATCGATGTGGCTGACGCACTCGCGCACCTCCTGCACGCTCCAGTCGAAAAACGCCGCCAGCCGCAACGCTGCCGCATCCTGTGCCAGCCGCAATGCATGGCCTGTCAAAGGGTCGGGCAATGCGTTGACCTGACGCAGGTAGTCGAGCAGCTTGCCAGCCGGTTGCTCGCTCAACTCGAAGGCCCGTCCCAGCGCGCTCAGGTAATACAGGGTGCGGATCGACAGCAGGTGCCGATCGTCCTGAGCCATCCAGGCCGTGTGGCCGTATTGCAGAAAGTCTTCGAGCAATACCGCAGACAGTTCCAGCTTGCTCGCCACCGCACTGCGCCGTCGCACATCAGCCAGCAAGCTCAGCAGCGGGTCGGGTTGCTCTGCGGCGCGCGCAGCGGGACTGAGTGCCTCAGTTGCATCACGATCGGCACGCGCGCTGACCTGCGACAACAACTGATAAACCGTGGCCTGCGCCCAGGTCAGCACGAGCAATCCGCGTTCGGTATCAAGGCCGGTGTACACCGCCAGACACTCCCGGGCGACCGAGACCTGCGCCTCCCGCGCCTGCAACAGCACGCCGAGCATTCGCTCGACGAGAATGCCCCGCACACTGGCGTCGTTCTCGCCCAGCCCTTCCCTGATTGCCTGGTCGAACCTTACCCGGGCACGGTTCAGGTAGTCGGTCTCGGGTAATTGCAGGTCGATGACCAGACCCGTCGGGTCGACCAGTTCGGTCAACAACCGCAGCCAGTCCAGCCCCTCCAGTGAGGGAACGCCAGCCATCGACAGCCCGGCATTGTTGAACAGCGCGGCAGGCAGCAGGTTGCGGATCTGCTCGAACAACTGCTGCTCAGCCTGCGTGGCAACCGCCAGGGCCTGCAGCGGTGCAACTTGCTGCAGCATCCACAGCACGGGAATCTCGCGATCCTTGCACCAGGACACACAGGAGTGCAGTGCATAAATCAGATTGAGCACGTCCGGTGTGGTTTCGCTATTGAGCCGTGCGTGCACCCGCGGCAAACCTGCCAGCCCGTCAACCCAGCTCTCGCCGCCCAACAGTGTCAGCATCAGCACGCCTTCGACCGGGGTAATGCCCAGCAGCCGTGGCAATTTCACCAACCGGTAGAAACTCGATATGACTGCCGTGGTGCGCCTCAGCGTGCCGCTGAACCCGTGCGCCCGTTCGATCGCTACTGCCAGGTAGGCATACGTCTGCAGATCGATGCCCAAGCCGCTGCACAACTGGCTGATCGTCAGCTCCGCGACACCCTGCACCGGCAGCGTCGCAAACGTTGCGCCATCCAGCAGCAGGGGCTGGCGATAATTGCCCTGGCCGTTGAAGGTGCGATCGAACAGTGACAGGGCATTGGCACGCCCGTAAATCGAGATTTCATCGATAAATGCCGCGAAATCCTCTGCCGAACAGCCATAGCGTTCACGCAGTGACTGAAACAGGCCCAGCGCATGCACCTGATGGGTAGAAATCCACCACGGATCTTCCGGTATTGCGTGACGGGCCTCTGCCCTGATCGCCGCCGTCAACAACGCATCCACCTGCTCGCTCGGTAACTCCAGCCATCGATCCAGGCGCAACTTGCGATTCATTCGTTCGTAGCGGTCAATGATGGTCGGGGCTTGTGTCAAACGATGCAGAAAGGCTTCGCTGCCTTGCCGGTAATCAATGTCGAGCGCCGGAATGGTTGCAGCGTTGAGATACACCGAGCCGGATCGCTGACTCTCGTCAGCGCCCGGTTGCGCGCTGTCATACACGCTGACGTTGGCCGAACGCGTCGGGGCGAATTCGCGAATCGACAGCAACGCCTCGATATCCCGGGTGTCCAGCCCCGTTCGCTCGCCAAAGAATTTCACCTGATCGAGATTTATCCAATCGGTCCCACGCGCTCCAAAGTTGCATTGGTAATAGTCGTCCCTTGCGTCGGTATCGCCAGGTTCTATCGGAGCCTCTGTCAACAATTCACGCTGATAAGGCCCCAGCCGCGACGCATGGGTAAAGGCACGCCCGGCATCGTTGTCCCATGCCTCGGGCTGCAGGAAGTAGGGATAGGCCAGATCCACCATGTGGGCGATATTACCCACCGACAGGCCATGTTCACGGGCGACAAAATCAAGCGTGACCCAATGCTGGTAGTACGGCAGGCCGTTGGGGTAACGGGTCTGGATCAGTGCCTCTTCGAGATCCGGAGCGCTATCGTTTTCCTCGATAAACGCTTCGAGCACCGGGACGATGATGTCCAGCGCCGACACTGCCTGATGCACGGCATTGAAGTCGACCAGCAGCTTTTTCAGATCCCGACGGCGCTCATGCAAATCGAGTTTTTCGTCGCCGCCAATGGCGTGGATTTTGTCCTGGATCCAGCGCAACAACTCGATCAGGTAAGCCACCGGAGATGCGATTGACTCCAGGGCCTGCGGTGGGCACAACCCATCGAAATTGGTCGAGAACAAACTCTCGTAGCTCGGCCCCGCGACCATCGACAACAGACCGCTGTCGGGGTGCGTGACCCGGGCCTGCGGACCGCGCAACGAATGTTCGATGAACTGGCGCCGGACAAACACCGCCAGACTGTTGGCCCTGCGTAAAAAGGCCCGCGCGTCGTCGGGATTCATCCGGTAGTGGCTGACCAGTCCCCGAACGCCTTGCTCAACCAGCGGAAAAATCGAACCACCATTTTCGAGGTAATTGCAAAAATCGGTATAGGTTTCGCGCTGTTCATCGCTGAACACTTGTCTCAGCAACTGCTGCACTGGACGGATCACAGGCTCGGTCATGGTCTTGCTCCCGGTGGAATCGAAATCACCTCGAAACGCTTGCTTTCGACCCAGTCGGACTTGGTCGAGCCATCCGCAGCGTCGGTGATGGTCTGTTGGAATCGGCACCAGTGGCCGCCTGGACGCAAGGCGTGCGATGCCTCGCCGCGCCAGCCTTGATCGGTGACGGCAATGTCTTCGCTCAAGACTTGATCAGGGTCGTACCAGGTCACCACGCGCCCCACGCCCGTGCGGCCTTTACCGAGGAAGCGAAGCGGATTTTCTTTCCAGCTTCCCGGCGTCGGCTCATCGATAGCGGGCAGGTAAGTGCCGAGCTCCACTGGATGTGCAGCCGAGGGGGCAGACTCGAAGCCATCACACGACGACACCGCCACCAGTTGCGCAGTGCCGTCGGACTGCTCCGTTTCAAGCGTCAGCGACCAGGTACGATCCTCGAGCACCGGAGCGCTTACGCGTACCGAACCCTTGCTGCCCGTCAGCGTCACCAGCACTGTGTCACCGGGGTAGCCGAAGCCGGACACAACAACCCGACGACCGACGTGCACACCTCGCCCGGGGCTTTCGATAACCGGCGCGGCGGGCACCACCTTGAAACTGCGCGCAAGGCTTTCCTTCGACTCATGATCGTCGAAGAATTGCCGGGCCTTCACCTTGTAGTTGCCGACCGGCAACGTTACGTCGGCAAACCAATCGCCCTTGGCGCCTATCGAGATTTTATCGAGCAGGATTTCGCTCGGACTTTCACGCCAGATCGTCACGTGGCCAAGGGGTTCGCCGGTGCCACGAAGCGTCGAGGTGCGCGCCAGCGATTGATGCTCCTGCGGCACCGTGATGACCGGCGGCACCAGCACGACAAAAAAACTGCGCACAGCGCTGGGCAGAGAGGGTCTGCCGGCGATGGTTTGCACGGCATCGATCTGGTATTTGCGGAACTCGAGTTTTTTCAGCTCGATGAACCAGTCGCCATGAGCGGTCAGCCGTTTCGGCTCACCCAGATTCCGCCCGAATTGCGCGTCCCGCAGTTGCAATATGGCATCGTTATAACCGTCGATGCCGTGCACGGTCATGTCGTAGTGGGTGTCTGCGTTTTCCTCCGGCGCGGTGATGACCGGTTTCTCCGGGCTGACCGAGAACGTTTGCGAGGCTGGCGGCGACGGACGCCCGGCGACGGTCTGGATCACCGTCACGGTGTGCTGCTCGTCCGGAGCAAACCCGGCGTCGCGCTTGAAGGTCCATGTGCCACTGCTTCCATCAGGTTTGTGCTCGGTCGCACTGTCGCTGTACTTCAGGCTCAGTGTCGCGCCGGGCCAGCAGGTGCCGGAGATTTTCGGCGAGAGTCCATCGTCTTCGACGGCAGTGATGATGGGTGCCAGCAGCGGCACAGAGATGGTTATTTCCACCGGATCGGAGGCGAAAGCGTCTCTGGACTGCACCACCAGGACGATTCTGCTGGTATTCGGCTGCCAGGGTGTCGATGCCTCTGCCGTCCAGCCCTGGCCCGTCACGGGCGCGGGTGGTGCAATGGCGGCGCCGCTCTGCTTGTCCGTCACTTGCACTGTGGCGCCGGCTATCCCTCTGCCAGTGATACGCGGCTTGTAGTCGACAACGGTAAAAGCCAGCTCGGTCGGCGGTGGGAAACGGTCTATATTGATGACCAGCTCAACAGCGTCCGACACCGCCGCACCGAGCCTCTGCACCACACGCACGGTGCGGGTCGAACCCGGTGCCCACGCCTCGAAGGCACGGGTCAACCAGCCCTGATTCGTGACCTGCGTCGATGGAGCGAGCGCAGCGCCGGTCGCCTTGTCGGTGACCTCGACAGATGCCCCTGCAATACCTTCGCCGATGAATGTCGGAGTGTAGAGGTCATTGGTGTATCTCACAGCAGAGGGCGGTGGAAGTTTCGATGAAGCCTTGAAATGGTATTCCTGCGAGGGAATCGAGCCACCAGCAATGTCGTCAACCTTCTGCACGACCTTCAGATCGTAGTCGCCGATGGGCCAGTACTGTGAAGTCGTTCTCCAACTGCCTGCGGTCACGACAACGGCAGGTGGCGGCGTAGCTCCTGTCGGACCTCGGACAATCGTGATCTCGACCGTGGCGCCGGTAAAACCTGCGCCGGAAAACTCGATGGTGGTGAGGGTTGGATAGGTGACGCTGACGGACGTCAATGTTGGAGGGCGGATTTTGAACGTTCGCGCCAGGCTGCGTCCGGATGGCCGACCTTGAAACGTTTGTTCCGCGGCGATCGTACAACTGCCCGGGAGCAACTGCCGCGACGCGTACGTGAGCCACTTTCGATTAGTACCTACCGTTGCCCTGCCAACGACTTCCGTTGTCCTGTCCAGATAAACGACCACGGCAGCCCCAGCTGTCCCGTCTCCTTCGAATAAAGGTGTACGTGTCTCATAATCGCCTGTAGCAGGAGCCAGAATTATCGGAATACCAAACTCTACAACGGTGATCGGCACCTCATTCGACCATTGCAATGGTTGATTGTAAGCCCTTGACTCGGCTACCAGAACAATTCTGCGAAGCGGAAGTTCTACGTTCAGTTTCACATTGAATCGATTGTTTTCAACAGTGGTGCTGCCGTATAGAATCACCCCGCTGCCGGCTTCGTAAATCCGTATTTCCGTGCCACTGTGCCCCTCTCCAGAAATAATCGGCAGACGTTCATTGACCAGCACATCATCGCTGGCTGGCGAAGTGATTTTCACGGTTTTTGCTACGGTGACGGGTACCAGCGCCGACTCATCCGACCGCAATAAATTGACAATCTGCAGAGCGCCAAACTGATGTAACCCTTCCTCAAGATGATCGACTTGAACCGACCAACTACCGTCCCCCGAAGCAGTTCCTCTCCAGGTTCTATTGTTAGGTACCCGGTATACTTCGATGCTGGCGTCAGAATATGCACCCCACCCGGAAATAACGGGGTTGGGGCCCACCAGTGCCGGAGGGGCATTGACAGTTATGGGCTTGATAACGCGAAACTTCCCGGAAAAACCCCAATCAGACCACACACCCTGTGCATCGAATTGGGTATGTATTTCGCAGTCCGGCCCTTGTTCGAAATCATCAAGGGTGAACTCATAGTAGTAACCGTTGTGCGTACCCGTGATTTCCCGTTTATAGCCCGGGTTGTAAATATGGACTTTCCATTTGCCATTGCGATTGAATCCGAAATCGCAACGAACTCGTAATGGCATTTTTTGCATGGTTCCAGATAGCGGGACGGAAAACGTTGGGGCAGCCCATCCGGTTACAACGGGATCATCTGGTTCGTCGCTCATGACATGTGAACTCCTGGACTGTTTGACGGGCTGGTCTTGCTCCGTTTTGTATCCCCATTGAGGAGTAAGCCACACCTGTAAAATCTGACAGTCCCGACGAACGGTAGCCTTCCACCACCGTGTATTTCTTGGTGTGTCTCCTGCGTGTCGAGAGGCTACAACGCCTTGCGCCTTTGCCTACAGATCCGCCAGAATCCGCCGGCTTGTGCGCTTTGCCGATGCCCCGTAACGTGGTCCGTGCCGCTGCCAATCAGTGGTCGGGTTTAGTCGCCCGGGGGTTTCACCAATGTGCATAAGCGTCATCAAGTCGGGTATTCCCTATCCCCGCACTCGATGGTGGCTGTTCGCAGGGCGCCTTCGGGCGCGCCGGTTTTTGGTGATGGTTTCCCCCGGTCGACTAACCTGCGTTCAGCCGCCACCCTCTCGTTTAGTCGCGAGATCGTGCTGGCATCACTTAAGGGAAAATCACCATGTTCAAAGCAACCCCTAATCCGCCCGAAACAAATCCTGCCGATACCTCGCCCTACGAATCCCCCGATTCACGAAAGCTCCACGAAGCCGCCGAGCGCGCCCTCGACCACTACCTCAAACCCGAACCGCCCTCGCGCAATTCAGTGGATCGTGGCATGCAGATGTTCCGGGTCGCGCCTGACATCAACCCCGAAGCGATCGCCATCCAGACCTACGAAACCTTTTCGTCGGTGAGCATTCTGTTGCTGGATCTGGCGGTCAGCCTGGAAGACAAACCACGGCATCTGGCGATGGCGATTTATCAGTTGAGCGAGATGGGGTTACTGCTGGCGGAGAAGACGCTGGACAGTGAGCGGGCGATTGCTGTGGGTTAGCCTTTGGAGAAGCGTTGTCTGGGCTGATGCCTTCGCGGGCAAGCCCGCTCCCACAGGGATTTGTGGTGTGCACAAATGCTTTAATCAACCCCGGACACTGTGGGAGCGGGCTTGCCCGCGATGGCAATTAGGCGAGCGTTGCCGAAGTCAGGCCGAGGCCGGCAATGGCTGGAAGCTGAAGTACTGACGCAACGCCTCGACCAGTTGCGCATATTCCGGGGGTGGACGCTGCAGGCTGAACCCGGCGTCGTAATGCAGGGGCGTCGCGTCTTCGTGGCACCACAGGCAGCACGCCGTGAGGTCGATGACCTGCTGGCAGCCGTCGCTGAATGGCAGTTTGAGACGCAGACTGAAATCGACGCCGATCATCATCGGCAACTGGCTGATGAGCATCAGCCCGTCCTCGGACACGTTGCCCAGAAAACCGATGGGTTTGTCGGTGACGCTGTTGTACACCCGCAGGAAGTACGGCAACTGGTGCCGTTCAATTCGACGATCGGTAAACATGCGCAGTACGCCATGCAAGGCTCCATCACAGAGCCGCACCTTTGCTTCGGAACGTGCCTGCCCTGCAGACGCGCTCTCCCCGCTTCCGGTGTGACGGTCGCCAATACGCCATCACCTCAACCTCTACCAGTCGCAGGTGTTGCCCCGGCCCAAAATCAGGCTCTGAACCGGATCACTGGACTATAGCTCAGCTTGTACAGTCGGCCAGCGTTTGTATGACAACCAGCATCAGAAACGTTGCGGACTTGGTACTGCCGCTGCACTGCGAGTCGGGTAATGTCCCAGGCTCTGCAGGGTTTCCAGGCGGGCGCGCGCACGGAAGGCGTATTCGCTGTGGGGGTACGAGGCGATGATGAACTGATAGGTCTGCGCCGCGTCGATGTACATTTTTTGCCGTTCCAGGCACTGGCCGCGCATCATCGACACTTCCGGCCACACATACGGCCGGGCCCGGCTGGCTCGTTCAACCTTGGACAGTTCGAGCATCACCTGCTCGCAATTGCCCCGGTCGTAGGCGCTGTAGGCGTTGTTCAAATGATGGTTCATCGACCAACGGGTGCAGCCCGTGACGGCGAGGACGCTGAGGGCAAGGGCGGCAATGGGCAACAATCGCATGGGGAGGTTCTCCTGTCTTGAGGTCTGTATCGACCTTGCGCGAAAAATCTTCAATGCCGCCCTCGTCAGCGTGGTATCAGTGCGGGGCGTCCTCGGGAGGAGTGGCATCGCCCTTCGGTGCAGATGGGGTTGACTCCAGATGGATGGTCACTACCGGTGACCTTGGCGAAACCGTGCCGTCCGGGCTTCTTTCAACGACATAAAAACCGAATTTGCTCAGATCCAGGAACGTATTCCATCTCCCGTTGCTACTGATCAATTGGCCAAACAGCGGATTCAATGAATCCCTGGTGCTGTAGGCGACCGAGAAACTTCCGGGTGTTCCTGTTCCCTCCACTCGAAAACGGACACCTGGCGTGTCGCCATCTTTTGGGCTTTCAATCACTGGCGGTTCCAGCGCCTGGCGTGTTTCTTTTTCAGCTGTCATGTCGTTAGCCTCGCAGCCCCGCCACCATTGGCGGGATTCAATCTGTATATCGATCGAAAAACCGCGTGCCACCTGTAAGAAATACCAGTACCGACCAGCGGTAGCGGTTGCCGGTCACAGTCGTTGAAAAAAACCACGTTCAATAAAGAAAACAATAAGTAGTGCAAACGAACAATGACTACACCCCAAGAGCATAGTAGCCTCTGCTAGCGCTTGAACTCAGGAGTCTTTGCATGTCCGTCCGTCGTACCAAAATCGTCGCTACCCTTGGCCCGGCCAGTAACTCGCCGGAAGTTCTCGAACAGCTGATTCTGGCTGGTCTGGACGTTGCCCGTCTGAACTTCTCCCACGGCACCCCCGACGAGCACAAGGCTCGCGCGAAGCTGGTGCGTGACCTGGCGGCCAAGCACGGCCGTTTCGTCGCCCTGCTGGGTGACCTGCAAGGCCCGAAAATCCGTATCGCCAAATTTGCCAACAAGCGCATCGAGCTGAAGATCGGTGACAAGTTCACCTTCTCCACCAGCCATCCGCTGACCGAAGGCAACCAGCAAGTGGTCGGCATCGACTACCCGGATCTGGTGAAAGACTGCGGCGTGGGCGACGAGCTGCTGCTCGACGACGGCCGCGTAGTGATGCGCGTCGAAACCGCCACCGCTACCGAGCTGCACTGCGTCGTGACCATCGGCGGCCCGCTGTCCGACCACAAAGGCATCAACCGTCGCGGTGGCGGCCTGACCGCACCAGCCCTGACCGAAAAAGACAAGGCCGACATCAAGCTCGCCGCGGAAATGGAAGTCGACTATCTCGCCGTGTCCTTCCCGCGTGACGCGGCTGACATGAACTACGCCCGTCAACTGCGCGACGAAGCCGGCGGCACTGCCTGGCTGGTGGCGAAAATCGAACGCGCCGAAGCCGTGGCCGACGACGAAACCCTCGACGGCCTGATCAAGGCGTCTGACGCAGTGATGGTTGCCCGTGGCGACCTCGGTGTGGAAATCGGCGACGCCGAGCTGGTGGGCATTCAGAAGAAGATCATTCTGCACGCACGCCGCCACAACAAGGCGGTGATCGTCGCGACCCAGATGATGGAGTCGATGATCCAGAACCCGATGCCGACCCGCGCCGAAGTGTCCGACGTGGCCAACGCCGTGCTCGACTACACCGACGCCGTGATGCTCTCGGCCGAATCCGCTGCCGGCCTCTACCCTCTGGAAGCCGTGCAGGCGATGGCGCGCATCTGCGTCGGCGCTGAAAAGCACCCGACCAGCAAGACGTCCAGCCACCGTATCGGCAAGGAATTCGAGCGCTGCGACGAAAGCATCGCCCTGGCGACCATGTACACCGCCAACCACTTCCCGGGCGTGAAAGCGATCATCGCCCTGACCGAAAGCGGTTACACCCCGCTGATCATGTCGCGCATCCGCTCCTCGGTGCCGATCTACGCGTTCACCCCGCACCGCGAAGCCCAGGCTCGCGCAGCGATGTTCCGTGGCGTGTACACCGTTCCGTTCGACCCGGCTTCGCTGGCCCCGAACGAAGTCAGCCAGAAAGCGATCGACGAGCTGGTCAAGCGCGGCGTTGTGGAAAAAGGCGACTGGGTCATCCTGACCAAGGGCGACAGCTACCACACCACCGGTGGCACCAACGGCATGAAGATCCTGCACGTTGGCGACCCGCAGGTCTGAGTGATTCGCTGAAAACCAAAAGCCCCGGCATGCGAATGCCGGGGCTTTTTTATTACCGTTAACACCTGTCGGGCGAATCTACAACTGTCAGACCTGACAGTTGTGCCACTGACGCTGGAAGCTTTTAATCGAAACTCGTCCGATCATTAATCTTCAGAGTTTTTACGCTTTTCTATCGTGCAATGAACTGACGACCTGTTTTTCCGCAATTGCACGAGGTCGAAAAAATGATTAGTCAAAAAACTTACGGCGGGATGCTCGATACCGATTTCGGCGACAAAGGAATTGTGACGATAGTCAACGGAAATCCGGATTACGGAACTGTCCATATCCAAAAACTGATGGTAACTGATTCCTGGATTTATTTCGGCGGGCGTTCCGCCAGAGGCGATTCCGTCTACATCACCATGGGCCGCCTGGATCTAAAGGGCAATCCTGATCCGAAGTATGGCGAGAACGGTTTAGTCCAATACCTTCTTCCCGGGTTTGGTGCTCTTTCCTCATTTGCTTTGCAAACTGATGGCAGGATTATTGTTCACGCCGATCATGCTTCGAGCACTTCCAACTTTTCCTATTTTTACCGATTGGAAGAAGATGGATCACTGGATAAAACGTTTGGGGAAGATGGCCTGTTTAGTCTGGAATTATTGGAGGACCACGACTCGCCTTCCATGGAACAAAGTCAACTTCTGGAAAACTCTGCCGCTGGTCAGACGGATATGGTGATCTTGAGTGATGGCAAGATCCTCACGTTTCATCGCAACGGATGGATCATACGCCTGACGCCCGAGGGAAAACCGGACAAAACATTCTCCGCTAAAGGTTATATCTATATCAAAAACCCCCATAACCCAACGAGTCTATTGCGGAGCTTGCTGGTTGACGACAAGCAAGAGAAATATGTGGTTGGAGGCTTGACGCTCGCCGCATCAAGTCACCATGCCATGCTTGCCTGCTTTCATAAGAATGGCGAGCCCGATGAATCGTTTGGCCGGATGAAAAATGGCTTCGTGGTGTTCGATGTGCGTGCATCGGAATTCAATCAACTTGTGCGACAGAACAACGGACGGATTCTCGGGGTTGGTACAGCGGGCGCATTTCCAGATATTCAAGCGTTGTTGATCAGCTCCGAGCCCAATGGTGAACCGAACATTCAATTCAATCAGGGTCAACCATTGCTGACGTCCCTGGACAAGGAAACACAATGGGAGGCCAGCGCCTTTCAAGAGAACGGCCGATCGGTCGTTGTGGGGTCGGCAGGCACTTTCAAACCCATGACTCACCAGCTTGTCGTAGCCCGCTTTAACAGCAACGGGACACCAGATACCAGCTTTGGCAATGGACAGGGTTATGTCAAACAGACGCTGCCATCCTTTGGAAAAGGAAGGTATATGGCGAGAGTTGCCCTGCAACCCGATGATGAAAAAATTCTCGTGAGCGCCATCCCGCTCGTCCCGAAAGACGAGGAACCTGGAAATCCGGTGATCTTGCGGTACTTGCCTAACTGAAGTGCATTCCTCGCTGATAGCAGTTAGGCAAACGTCCTATTGCACGGGAGTTAATGTCTTGCCTCATCAAAGCCCCGGTATGTGAGTGCCGGGGCTTTTTGCATTCTGAGCCAAAAGATGTGATGCCCGTCCTGCCCTCATCGCTGGCAAGCCAGCTCCCACAAGACTCGGCGGCGATCACGGATTTTGCATCCACCACAAAAACTGTGAGAGCTGGCTTGCCAGCGATGAGGCCGTCCAGATCAGCGAAGATCTCAGTGCCGCTTGATAAACCCGGTCAACGCCGCTAATGCCTCCGGTGAGCGCAACCGCTGGGTGAACAGTGCGCCCTCCTCCTCGATCACCTTACGGATCAATTCGCGATCCGGCGCTCGCATCAATTGCTTGCTGATACGCACCGCTTCGGCCGGTAGCTCGTCGAAACGCAACGCCATCTCCCGCGCCTTGTTCAGTGCCGCTTCGCCGCTGCCCAACGCCTCGCTGGCAATGCCCCACTGCGCCGCCTGTTCACCGCTGAATCCTTCGCCGAGCAGCAACAACTCCGCCGCTTTGGCTTGGCCAAGCAAACGCGGCAGGATCAGGCTGGAGCCGAACTCCGGACACAAACCGAGATTGACGAACGGCATGCGCAAGCGAGCATCGCGGGCGACGTAAACCAGATCGCAGTGCAGCAGCAACGTGGTGCCGATGCCCACCGCTGCGCCGGCCACAGCGGCGATCACCGGTTTGCGGCATTCGAGCAGGTTGAGCATGAAGTGGAACACCGGGCTGTCGAGGTCGCTCGGCGGTTGCTGGATGAAGTCGGCGATGTCGTTGCCGGCGGTGAAACACTCGGCGCTGCCGGTGATCAGCACGGCGTTGATGTCAGGATCGTTGTCGGCCTGCTTCAGGGCTTCGGCGAGGCGACTGTACATCGCGCGGGTCAGGGCGTTTTTCTTGTCCGGGCGATTGAGTCGCAGGGTGAGCAAACCGCGTTCGCGTTCGAGCAGGATGGCTTCGGTCATCAGCGTTACTCAACATTAAAAAGGCTGACAGAGTTCTTTTGTGGTGAGGCTGGATTGCTGTGGTGAGGGGATTTATCCCCGATTGAGTGCGCAGCACTCACAAAATCCCGGGGCCGCTACGCAGCCCATCGGGGATAAATCCCCTCACCACAGGAGTTCACCTTCACACGAGATTCAGCGCTCAACCGCGGGACAAAAACACATCGGCCAGCAGTTGATTGCGCGGCAGTCCGGCCAGGTACAGACGCTTGGCAAACGCATCGACGCTGGCAGTCGAGCCGCAGACTAAGGCCAGGGTTTGCCGGGAAACAAGGCGCAGTTGCGCCAAAGCGGCGGCTGAGTCGGCCGCCGTCCACAGCTCGACGCTGAGGTTTTCGCGCTGCGCAGCAAGCGCCGCCAGGGGTTTGGCCAGATAGTGCTCGCGCTCGTCATGGGCCAGGTGAATGACGCGGATGGCGCCCTGATGATCCTGGCGCAAGGCTTCGCGCAGCACGCCGAACAATGGCCCCAGCCCGGTACCGGCCGCCAGCAGCCACAGCGGGCGCGAGTGCCAGTCCGGGTCGTAATGCAGCGCGCCGCCACGCAGTTCGCCGAGGCGGATCGGGTCGCCGATCTGCAGGCGCCGCGCCGCATCGCTGAATTCGCCGGGCTGGCGACAGTCGAGGTGAAATTCGAGAAAACGGTCTTCCTGCGGCAGGCTCGCCAGCGAATACGGCCGGGCGATATGGTTGATCCACAGCACCAGATGCTGCCCGGCGCTGTAGCGCAGTGGTCGCTGCGGGGTCAGGCGCAAACGCAGGACGTTATCGCTGAGCCAGTCCAGCGCCTCGACCACCGCCGGGCGCCCGTCGGTGACGGGGTCGAAGGTGTGTACCTGCAAATCTTCCGTGACCTGACACTGACAAGCCAGCCGCCAGCCTTGCTGGCGCTGTTCGGCGCTCAAGGCATCCGGGCGACTGTCGGCGGGCAAGCCGCTCACGCACTGCACCAGACAGGCATGGCAACTGCCGGCGCGGCAGCTGTAAGGCACCGCGACGCCGTGCTGATTCAGCGCGTCGAGCAAATTGCTGCCCGCCGCCACCGGCCATTGCCGATCACCGACGCGAAGTTCAGGCATCCACATTCTCCCATGCCGCTGCACAACGATTGCGCCCGTCGCGCTTGGCCCGGTACAGCGCCTGATCGGCACGCTGCAAGGCGTCGTCCAGATCATCGCCCAGCCCCAGCAAGGTCATGCCTGCCGACAGACTCAGGCTGCGCACATTCAGGCCCACCAGTTCGACGTCGGTGAAGGCGATGCGCAGACGTTCACAACAGGCCGTCAGGCGTTCGGCATCGCAGTCGGGCAGCAACACCACGAACTCCTCGCCACCGTAACGCGCCAGCACGTCGCCGTCACGCAGGCAGGCACCCGCCACGCCAGCGAACGCCTGCAACACCTGATCGCCCGCGGCATGGCCGTGCAGGTCGTTGATGCGTTTGAAGTGATCGAGGTCGATCAGCGCCAGACCATGCACCACGCCTGGCTCCATCTCCGCCAGTTCCCGTGAGGCCAGGCGCAGAAAATGCCGGCGATTGAACAGCCCGGTCAGCTCATCGGTGGCCACCAGATCTTCGAGCTGGCGCATCATCCCGCGCAGGGTGTCCTGATGCGCCTGCAAGGCAAACCGGCGCTGGCGCATGCGTTGCCGTGAAACCTGGACGAAGCGTGCATAAATCACCAGCCACGCCAGCACCATCGCCAGAATGCACACCTGCAACGCCGCCAGCGCCGGATCCGGCAGACGGAAGTGGTAGCCGTCCCAGAGGGTGATCGCACAGAAACTGAAGAACACCAGCAGCGCGCAACGAATGAACGCGCGCCGGGTTAAATGAAACAGGCCGAACAGCAGGATCAGCACGTAGAACACCAGAAACGCGCCGCGTGCTTCATCCAGATGGGCGATCAGCCAGGTCTGCCAGCCGAGCCCGAGCAGCACTTGCGCTTCGGTCAGGCTGGGGTCGGCAAAGCGCTGGTTGCGCCCGGACCAGAACAGCGTAAACAACGTCGCCTGGCAGATCACCACCAGCGCGCTGCCGATGGCCACGCTGTTCAATGATTGCGGGTAATGCCCGGTGAAAAACGCCAGCCACAGCAGCAGCAAAGCCAATCCATAGGTGGCTGCGGCGAGGGCAAAGCGCTTGAGCAAAAGACGTTGAATGGCGTTATGGGTCAATCGTTGACTCACCGTGCGATAGGAGGCTGACCGAGTGTCCTACTCTACAGACCGGATGCCACTTTAGAGGGGCGGTCGATAAATGACCACCGATTTTCGGGCTCGAAAATTGACGTCAAAAGTGTGGCCTCAAAAGCCCCTCACCCTAGCCCTCTCCCCGAGGGAGAGGGAACTGACCGCATTGTTTATTTGAGATACGCCGACCTGATACATCATGCCGAACTCAGGTTTTGAATTCGCCACAAATCGGCTCCCTCCCCCCCCTCGCCCCCTTGGGGGAGAGGGCTGGGGTGAGGGGGTGGGTATTGAAGTGCAAACCCGATGTTCGATATTCGCCCAACCATGCGACCAACGAATGACTGCCGACGCGTGTATGCCCCGAAGAGGCGCGGTATACTGCCGCGCCTTTTTAGCGTCGCGCCAGCAGCCCCGGCGTGCCTTGAAAGGTGCTTGCGACCGACCGATGCACCCAAGCTGCAAGCACCTTATTGAATGTTCCCGTCTTTTAGAGGAGCGCGACTCATGACCGTGATCAAGCAAGATGACCTGATTCAGAGCGTTGCCGACGCCCTGCAATTCATTTCCTACTACCACCCCGTGGACTTCATCCAGGCGATGCACGAAGCCTACCTGCGCGAAGAATCGCCAGCGGCCCGTGATTCGATCGCGCAGATCCTGATCAACTCGCGCATGTGCGCCACCGGCCACCGGCCGATCTGCCAGGACACCGGCATCGTCACCGTGTTCGTGCGTGTGGGCATGGACGTACGTTGGGATGGCGCGACCATGAGCCTGGACGACATGATCAACGAAGGCGTGCGCCGCGCCTACAACCTGCCGGAAAACGTCCTGCGTGCCTCGATCCTCGCCGACCCGGCGGGCGCTCGCAAAAACACCAAGGACAACACCCCGGCAGTCATCCACTACTCCATCGTCCCGGGCAACACCGTGGAAGTGGACGTGGCGGCCAAGGGCGGCGGTTCCGAGAACAAGTCGAAAATGGCCATGCTCAATCCGTCCGACTCGATCGTTGACTGGGTGCTCAAGACCGTTCCGACCATGGGCGCTGGCTGGTGCCCACCGGGCATGCTGGGCATCGGCATCGGCGGCACCGCCGAGAAAGCCGCAGTGATGGCCAAGGAAGTGTTGATGGAATCCATCGACATTCACGAACTGAAAGCCCGTGGCCCACAGAACCGTATCGAAGAGATCCGTCTGGAGCTGTTCGAGAAGGTCAACCAACTGGGCATCGGCGCCCAGGGCCTCGGTGGCCTGACCACCGTGCTCGACGTGAAGATCATGGACTACCCGACCCACGCCGCCTCGCTGCCGGTGTGCATGATCCCGAACTGCGCCGCCACCCGTCACGCGCACTTCGTGCTCGACGGTTCCGGCCCGGCCTCGCTGGAAACGCCATCGCTGGACGCCTACCCGGAAATCGTCTGGGAAGCCGGCCCGTCGGCCCGTCGCGTCAACCTCGACACCCTGACCCCGGAAGAAGTGCAGAGCTGGAAGCCGGGCGAAACCGTCCTGCTCAACGGCAAGATGCTCACCGGTCGCGACGCGGCGCACAAGCGCATGGTCGAGATGCTGAACAAGGGTGAAACCCTGCCGGTGGATCTGAAAGGCCGCTTTATCTACTACGTCGGCCCGGTTGATCCGGTCGGTGACGAAGTGGTTGGCCCGGCTGGCCCGACCACCGCGACGCGGATGGACAAGTTCACCCGTCAGATCCTTGAGCAGACCGGCCTGCTGGGCATGATCGGCAAGTCCGAACGTGGCCCGACCGCGATCGAAGCGATCAAGGACAACAAGGCCGTGTACCTGATGGCCGTGGGCGGCGCCGCTTATCTGGTGGCCCAGGCCATCAAGAAGTCCAAGGTGCTGGCCTTCGCCGAGCTGGGCATGGAAGCGATCTACGAGTTCGAGGTCAAGGACATGCCGGTCACCGTCGCGGTGGACAGCAACGGTGAGTCGGTACACATCACCGGCCCGGCGATCTGGCAACAGAAGATCGCCGAAAGCCTGGCGGTAGAAGTGCAGTAAGCGTTTCGCAGCTGTAAAAAGGCCGGCCCGTCATATGACGGGCCGGCTTTTTTTGTGCCCGCCTGTCCGTGCGGGGCACCCTGCACATTAATGGCTCTTTGGCACCTGTCAGATCTGACAGGTTACGAGATCTCCACTTGTTGGTAGCGTCTGTCCACGCACGTGCTTCGCGTGTGAAATGGATCCGACCATGGCTGATCAAGAGCTGAGCATCATCACCCCGTCCATCGCCAGCAGCGCCTCGATCACCACGATCGGCAAAAGCTGGGGGGCGGTTGGCGCCACTGGCGCGGCTTCATTTGAACTGCCACTGCCCCTGTCCGCCGGACGTGGCTGGGATCCGCAACTGTCGCTGACCTACAGCAGTCAGGCCGGCAACGGGCCGTTTGGCGTCGGCTGGAACCTGGGTATTGGACAGATCAGCCGTCGTACCCAAAAAGGCGTGCCGCGGTATAGCGATCTCGATGAAATCATCGGTGATGACGGTGAAGTGTGGCATCCCGAACTGAACAGTGATGGCACACCGAAGTCGCGTCCCGAAGACAGCTACAACGCAATTTCCGTCGGCGCTCATCACGTGGTGCGCTTCTGGCCCCGGGTAGAGAGAGATTTTACCCTGCGCGAACGCTGGCAGCCCGTCACTGCAGACGGTAAACCTGAGGGGCCGCCCTTCTGGCTGATCCACGGCGCAGACGGCTCCCTGCAGGTATACGGCAAGACCAGCGCCTCGCGCCGCGCCGATCCGGACGATCCACTGCGCGTCGGCAGCTGGCTGCTGTGCGAAAGCATGAACCCGCAGGGCGAGCACATCTGCTTCGACTATCTGGCCGATGATCAGGACCCCGACCCGACTCACGACTACCGCGCCCAGCGCTACTTGCGCGCGATTTTCTATGGCAACGTCACAGCCAGCCAGCATTTGTATAGCTGGACCGTGGAGGATCCGGCCGAACTGGATTGGCATTTCCATCTGCTGTTCGATTACGGCGAGCGCACCCGTTCACTGACAGAGGCCCCGGTGTACGGTGGCGACAGCCTGGCAGTCTGGGATAAACGCCGGGATCCGTTTTCCACCTTCGGTCAGGGTTTCGAACTGGGCACGCGGCGGCTGTGCCGGCAAATCCTGATGTTCCATAACTTCTCGCGGCCTGCCGGTGAGGATCCGCTGCTGGTGCGGCGGCTGCTGCTGGAATACCCGTCGCCCGCTGATCCGTGGACTTACAACCGGATCACCGCCGCCCACTATCAGGCCTTCGATGCCAGCGGTGCGCTGGAGACGACGCCGCCGGTGGAGTTTGATTACTCACCCTTCGAGATCAATAAAACCCCGTCACGGATGTTCGCCGAAGACACCATGCCGGGCCTTGAGGATGGACAGTTTTACCAGTGCGTCGATCTGTACGGCGAAGGTGTACCGGGATTTCTCTGCCGCTACGATCAGTGCTGGTATTACCGCGAACCGCTGCGCGCAACGTCGGGGTCAGACGCCATCACCTACGCTTCCTGGATCGAGCTTGAGCAGATCCCGGTGGCCAGGCACGACGCCGCCCAGCAGTTCTTGCTCGACCTGACCGGTAACGGGCGGCTGGACTGGATCGCGGCCTTACCGGGCAGCAGCGGGTATCGCACGTTGAATGCTGACCGCAGCTGGGCGCCGTTCATCGCGTTTACCGGCATGCCGCTGGAGTTTTTTCACACCCTTTCGCAGCTCGGCGACCTGGGAGGCAACGGCCTCAACTCGCTGGCAATGATCGGTCCGCGCGCGGTGCGCTTGTATGCCAACCAACGGGAACAGGGTTTTTCCGGCGCCGAAGACGTGCCTCGCAAAGACGATGAGGACAGTTTGCCGCTGTTCGGCAACGCCCCCACAGAACTCGTATTTCTGGGCAACATGCTCGGCAGTGACATGAGCGAGCTGTGCCGGATCCGGTACAACGAAATCAAATGCTGGCCCAATCTGGGGCATGGCAAATTCGGCGAAGGCCGGGTCATCAGTGCCCTGCCCTTCCGGTATGACCAATTCAACGCAGAGCACATCCGGATCGCCGATATCGACGGCTCCGGCGCGCCGGCCTTGCTGTGCCTGAAACCTTCAGGCTTCGAGATCTACCTCAATCGTGGGGGCAATGGCCTGGAACAGACGCCTGTCTTCGTGCCGTGGCCGGAAGGCGTGAGCTACGACCGCCTGTGCCAGGTCAGTTTCGCCGACCTGCAAGGCCTGGGTTGTGCCAGCCTGATCCTGACGGTACCGCACATGAACCCCGAGCACTGGCGCTACGACTTTGTCGCGGCCAAGCCTTACTTGCTGACCGCTACCAACAACAATATGGGCTGCGCCACGCAGGTGGTCTATCGCAGCTCTGCACAGGAATGGCTGGATGAAAAACAGCAATGGCTTACCGATCATCCCGACGAAACGCCGGTGTGCCATCTACCGTTCGCGCTTCAAGTCGTCGCCCGGCAACGCCAGCTGGATGAAATAACCGGCAATTGCCTGACGCAATCATGCTTCTATCGCGAAGGCGTCTACGACAGCATCGAGCGTGAGTTTCGGGGTTTCGGTTACCGGGAACAGACCGACAGCGAAAGTGCCACGGGCGATGACGAGCTCGGCTTTACAGCACCGGTGCGCGTCTGTACCTGGTACCTGACCGGGCAGGCGATGGATCGGCCAAGACATGGCTACTTCGACGGTGACAGTGGTGCCGTTGACTTGCGACCAACCGTATTCAGCCGCTATCACGACAGTGATGAATGCGATGAACCGGTCACGCCAGACGACGAAGACGTACGCTATAAAATCGCTCGCGCGCTGGTCGGCGCCGTCGCCCGCATCGAAACCTGGACCGCCACTGACGAGCCAGCCAATGCACGGCTCTACGCTGTAGAAGAATTTCGTTACCTGGTGCGTGATGTCCGGCCCGCCAACTTGCGAGAGCCGGCGAGCGTGCTGCTGGTACAGACCCTGGAAAAAATCAGCTATCAGTACGATGGTTTCATTGACGACCCGTTATGCCGCCATGAAGTCTTGCTCGCCAGCAGCGAATACGGCCACGCCACTCACAGCCTGACCATCAGTTACGCGCGACGGCGCCTGCCCGGCGATCCTCCGCCTTTCAGCGACCCCGACGAACAACAGTGGTGGCGGGACGCGCATGACATGGCGCAGCGGTTTTTTTATCTCAACGAAACGCGCGCGCGCTCGATTGATCTGGACGAGAAGCTCTATGAATGGCGACTGGGCCTGCCTTGGCAGCAACGCAGCAATGCCCTGGTACTGCCCAAAGGTGATCTGCCATCGGGCCTCAACCCGCAACAGCTGACATGGGAATTACTTAACGAGCATGTAAGCTCGCCCGAGTGGAATGCCCTGCGGGTGCTGACCGGGCAAACCGTGCAGCGCTATATCAACAAAGAGGACGGCAGTCTGCTGCCCGACGGCTCGGCGCAATTCGAAGCACTGAAAGGGCCGCTGGAAATGGCGAGCTTCGACAAGACGGCCCTCGCCGCCTACGACATTCTGCCGCCACCGTTCGATATCCTTCAGGAGCTGGCGAAAATCGGTTACACACTGATGCCGCTACTGTTCGATGACACGGCGGTAAACGCGGACGCAGAAAGCCTCTGGTCCGCGCATTACACCTACGCGAAGTACGCCGATGCCAAGGGTTTCTTCCGGGTACTTGAATACCGCGAAACCCTGAGCCACGGCTGGACCAAGGCGCGGTACGACGAGTATTGGCTGCTGGTCATCAGCGTCGAACTGCCGGATGGCTGTATCACCCGCTGCGAATACGATTACCACGCCCTGCAACCGGTGCGCATCATCGATGCCAACGAGAATATTCAGGAAGCGCTTTACGAGCCGTCCGGCCAACCCTTGGCGACCAGTTTTCACGGCACCGAAAACGCTGTCGCCGCCGGTTTCCGCCCGCTCAGCGAATACGTGCGCCCGGTAGATCCAAGTCCGGACGCTGCCATTGCCGACCCGCAAGCGGCCGTGCAAAAAGCCGCCAGCACCTTGCGCAAGGATTTGTTCAGCTGGATGGGACAGTTGCCTGCGGCGGTCGATGCAACGCCGCAGCTGCTTGAGCAATGGCTGGCCAGCGGTGATGTGTTGCCGAGCCTGCACATTCGCGCCAGCGCGCGACGGCGGCTGGCGCAATTGACGTCGCCGACTCCCGCCGAACAGGCCCTGCGCGAACTCATCAGCACGGTTGCACGCAAACCGGTGCACAGCGTGGCGCTGAGTGCCGACCGTTACCCGAATGATCCGATTGCGGCATTGGTGCAGATCATCATCAGCTACGTGGACGGCTTTGGCCGCGCGTTGCAAACCCTGCAACGGGTCGAGCCCGGAATCGCCTGTGCGGTCGCTGCCGATGGGTCGCTGATCGTCGATCGCGGGCAGCTGCGCGAGGAGCACGCCGATCCACGCTGGCGGGTCAGCGCGCGGGTCGAGTACAACAACAAAGGGCTCGCGGTGCGACAATTCCGGCCGTTTTTTGCCGACACCCATGGCTACGTCAATGATCAATCCCTGCGGCGGTACGGCTACTTCGATCAACTGTTCTATGACCCGCTCGGGCGTCTGGTCAAGCTGATCAACGCCAAGGGCTATTTTTCCCGCGAGACCTATCATCCGTGGTATCAGGCCAGCGAAGACTTCAACGACACCGATGAATCCGCTGTGCCGGAATCGACATCACCATGGACGCTGCACTGATGAGCGCCAACCTCCATCGGCGTACACCGTCGCTCGTCGTGATCGACAGTCGCGGCTTGCCACTGCGTCAGATTGCCTATCTGCGCGTATTGGCCGAAGACCCTGCCGAAGCCTTGTTGACTCGCCAACAGCACGACATTGCCGGGCGTCTGGTGGCGCAGTTCGATCCACGCTTGAGCGGCCCGAGTACCACCCATGTTTACGATCTCAACGGCCAGCCACTCAAGGTCAGCAGCGTCGATGCCGGCTGGCGCCTGAGCCTGCCCGGGCTGGCCGGACAAGCCTTGCAGCGCTGGGACGCGGGCGGCGTGCACTGGAGCAGCCGCTACGATGAGTTGCTGCGCCTGGTGGCGATCAGCAACAGCGTCGACCCGCTCAGCGACACCTTCACCTATGCCGATGCCAGTGCCCCGCCCGATCACAACCAGCGCGGTCAATTACTGGAACAGTTCGACCCGTCCGGCAGCCTGCACCTGGACAGCTACAGCCTGGCCGGGCAGCCACTGCGCGAAAGCCGCACCTTTACCGACGCCCGGGTGTTTGTCAGCCAGCGCATTTTCAGCCCGTTGGGCGCGATGCTGGAGCAGACCGACGCCGGCGGCCACCGCCAGCAATCGCGCTACGACGTCGCCGGTCAGCTCAAGCAGTTGCAACTGCTGCTGGCCGGCGACCACGACTGGCAGGACGTGTTGCTCGACACGCACTTCAACGCCGTCGGACAAATCATCGAACAACAGACCGGCAATGGCATTGCCAGCTATTGGGACTACGAACCATCCACTGGGCGCCTGCAGCGGCAGTGGGCGCAAAAAGGTGCGCAGCCGCCCCTGCAGGACATCAGCTATGAGTACGATCCGGTCGGCAACCCGACACGCATCCTCGACCACGTGTTCACGCCCAGCCACTTCGCCAACCAGCGGGTCGACGGCGAACGTGCGTTCCGTTACGACTCGCTGTATCGGCTGACCAGCGCCAGCGGTTACGACGACGCGGCCCCCAGCGACCTCCCCGGCCGACCGCAACCGAGCGACCCCAACGACCGGCGCAATTACCTGCAGACCTACCGCTACGATAACGGCGGCAACCTGACGCAACTGTGCCATGTGCGCGACGGTGCCTGTCAGACCCGTCAGATGTGTATCGACCCTGCAAGCAATCGCGGTGTGCGCTGGAAAGAAGGTGATCCCGCACCGGATTTCGATCAGCTATTCGACCGCCACGGCAATCTGATGGCCCTGCAACCGGGACAGGCACTGCGCTGGGACGCCCGCGATCAACTGGCCTCGGTGACTCTGGTTCAACGCGAAAACGGCCTGGATGACGCCGAGTTCTATCACTACAGCCAAGGCGCGCGCGTCTACAAACGCCATGACACCTACAGCGGTTCCAACCGGCATTTCCACGAAGTGCGCTACCTGCCCGGACTGGAGATCCGCAGCAAGGACAACGGTGAGGAGCTGCACGTCATCAGCCTCGCCGCCGGCGCAGGCCATGTCAGTTGCCTGCATTGGCTGAGCGGCAAACCGCCGGGCATCGCCGACAACCAGTTGCGTTACACCCTCGATGATCACCTGGGTTCATGCGTAATGGAACTGGACCAGCAGGCACGCCTGATCAGTCACGAAGGCTATTACTCGTTCGGCGCGACCGCGTGGATGAGCGCCGACTCGGCTGTCGAGGTTGACTACAAGACACTGCGTTATTCAGGCAAGGAAATGGATGTCAGCGGTTTGTATTACTACGGTGCGCGGTATTACGCGCCATGGTTGCAACGCTGGGTCAGTGCGGATCCGGCGGGAGATGTGGACGGGCTGAACCGGTATGCGTACGTCGGCAACAATCCGCTGCGCTATGTGGATCCTGACGGAAACAACAGAGCGGAAAGTGTGATCATGCTGTATTCAGCATTTCTTTCGAGCGTCCAGGGCCACTCCACGCAGGTTGTGGGGCAAATTCACAACATTCTCCATGAGGAAGGTGTGGCAATGAATCTGGCACTGAACATGGTAGGCGAAGTCGTGAGAGGGGTCGTCGGCTATGAGGGCGGTGCCGCAGGCGGCGATCTGCTTGACCTGGTCATTCCCAATATGCCTGACACCACACCCTACACCACGACCGGAGGGGTGATCGGCGGCAATATTGGCGGCGATTCCGCCACGGCCATGATAGATCCGATAGCCAACAGCGCCGGGATCGGAATGGGTCCACTGATTCCGCAGACCTCGCGGATCTCGGTCAACGCGATTGATCATGGGCTGGGCATCAGAGATGCCGTCAAGGAAATCAGCTCCTGGCGAGACGTGAAGGATGAGCTGATTCATCCGGGCCTTGATGCGGTACTCAACCCCTCCTTCATGATGGGCCGGCTCATGGCTTCGTGGATATCGATCATTCCCGCAGCACTGAATATGTTTGCCCGGGCAATAGAGGCAGAAGACATCAAAAACCGCCTTGATCCGGTAAAGATCCAGAAAATAGAAAAAATGCTCAAGGACTGGAAATCGGCGGTAGAACAACGTGCCGGCTGGGCTGAAAATGCATTCGATGCACTGGGCACGGACATTGTGTACCCGGCCGACTCGCTGCCAAATATCAACCATATGACATCGGCAGAGACCCTGGCCCCCATCTCTCGCTCAGACTTGCGCCGGTTGACCAATTTTACTCTTTCCAACATCAAGCGCTCTCAAGACATGATGACGTCGTACAAAGAGATGGGGACTACCGACAATCAGTTCTTGCTGGCGCAGCGCCGAACCCGGAAAAAGGCAGCCTGAATGATCCGCTTCACGGAAGTGCGGGCATGAATCCTTCAGTGCATTGGCGTACTCCTGCTCTGTCGGCTCACGATCCCAGAGGGCTGCCGGTCAGAAACGTGGCTTATCTGCGGGCGGTGGTGGGCGCCGAAGTCGAATGCCAGATCAACCGTCAACGCCACGACTCCAACGGCCGCCTGATCGAACAATGGGACCCGCGCCTCCCCGTGCCCTGCCTGACCACGGCTTACCGTCTGGACGGCGACCCCCTGAAAATCGACAGCGTCGATTCCGGCTGGCGCGTAAACCTGCCCGGTCTGGCCGGTGAGGTGTTGCAACGCCACGACCAGCGCGGCAAGCAATGGCGCAATCGCTACGATCCGATGATGCGGTTGATCGCCGTCGATGAAAATGCGCAAGTCGATGTCGAGCGCTACACCTATGCCGACCACAATGCCGACCCCGGGCATAACCTGCGCGGTGAACTGAGCGAAAGCGCCGACCCGGGCGCCACGGTGGTGGTCGACGGCTACAGCCTGCAGGGCAAGGCAGTGAGTGAAACCCGTACGCTGTCTGGCGAGACGGCGGCTTTCATCACTCGTACGGATTTCGACGCGCACGGCAATGTGGTGCAAGTCACCGACGCCGGTGGTCACCGGCAACGCTCGAGCTACGATGTCGCCGGCCAGTTACATCAGGTATCGCTGTGGATAGCCGGGGCTGACGCGGCACAACCGGTGGTCGACGCTGCCACGTACAACGCCTCCGGCCAACTGCTCGAACAACGGGCCGGCAATGGTGTGCGCAGCCGCCGCGTGTACGATCCCGCTGACGGTCGCCTGCTGAATCAGCTGGCCTGCAAGGATCAGGAAAAACCGCTGCAGGACTTACACTACACCTATGACCCGGTCGGCAATGTCCTGCGTATCGAGGATCGCACCCTGGCCACGGTGTATTTCGCCAATCAGCGCGTCGATGGTGATCGTCATTTTGTCTACGACTCACTGTATCGGCTGAGCGAAAGTCGCGGCTTCGAAGGCCAGATCCCGCAACAGTCGCCAGGTTTGCCGCAACCGATTGAGCCCATCGACCCGGGGCGGCGTTTCAACTACAGCGAGCAATATCACTACGACGCGGGAAATAACCTCGTTGAACTGGTGCATGTGCGCAAGGGCCACAACTTCACGCAACAGATGAAAATCGCCCCTGACAGCAATCGGGGGCTGCGCTGCCAACCCGCTGACCCCGAACCGGTGTTCGGCGACTACTTTGACCGCCACGGCAACCAGCTGAAACTGCAGCACGGCGGCCTGCCTCTGGCGTGGGACAGTTACGATCAACTGGCCCGCGTCACCCTGCTGCAACACAGCAACGGCCTGCCCGACGACGATGAAATCTATCGCTACAGCCAGGGTCAGCGCGTTTACAAATGCACGCTGAGGCATACGCCGTCGATCACCGATCGCCGCGAGGTACGTTACCTGCCAGGGCTGGAAATCCACAGCCGCAGCGACGGCCAGCAACTGCATGTCATCGTGCTGCCCGGCGCGCGTTGCCTGCATTGGCTCAGCGGTCAACCGGCGGATATCGAAGCCGATCAACTGCGCTTCAGCCTCGACGAACACCTCGGATCCTGCTCGCTGGAACTGGACCGCCACGCTGGCGTGATCAGCCTGGAGCATTATTACGCCTTCGGCGGCACGGCCTGGTGGGCAGCCCGCTCAGCCGTGGAAGCGGATTACAAAACGATCCGTTACTCGGGCAAGGAAATGGATGCCAGCGGTTTGTACTACTACGGCGCGCGGTATTACGCGCCATGGCTGCAACGCTGGATCAGTGCTGATCCGGCCCGGGACGTGGACGGACTGAACCTGTACGCTTTTGTCGGCAACAACCCGGCGATCCATGTCGACCGGACGGGCACCTACAAGGTTATTTTCGATCTGGCCAAACGAGCGGTCGGCCTGCTCGACAAAGCCGAAACAGCGGCCGATCAATTACACAACCTGAGTCGCGAGTTCGACGATTTGATCCCCGAAGGCGCAGACATCGAAGACCTGCGCAAAACCATGACGTTCGGCAAATTTCTCAAGTCCCGGCAGGGCATCAAATCGGCTCTTTACGGTGCGGGGAAAGGGCTCGCCATCGGTGGACTTATAGGCACGGCGCTACCAGGAGTTGGCAATGCCATCGGCAGTGGTGTGGGGACGCTGGCGGGCATGGTCGTTTTCCCGTTGCTGCGCTATTACTTTTTCAAGAAAGGCTTGAAACTCGCGCAAACGCTGCGCACCCAGGAACTCAAGAATGGCCTGCAAACCCTCGGTGATACCGTCACCCGCGTGGTTGATAGCACCACTGATCTGCTAAATGGCGGCACGGAGGTGGTGGAAAGCATCAAAAACATGACCAATATCCTCAACGCATATCACAAGCGGACACTGGCGCTGTTCCACAACCAGTTGGAGACCCTTGCCCTTGACAAACAACGCGAGGTCATCAAACTCATAAGAAGCGGACTCGACCCGTTCGACGCCATCAGCAAGGTGCTGGAGACGGCACAAGCGGTCATGGATGACGCCCCCGACATCGGCGCAGACGTGAACAATCGCCTGCAACAACTGCAGAGCAAAGTCACTGAGAATTCAAGGCTTAAACCCATCCCCAAGCCCCGGACGAAATACATTCAGCGGGTGTCTGCCGGCGAAACGTACGTGTGACGTCAAAGGCCGTCCGAACAGTGCGCCGAGCCACTTCGGCGCATGCTATCGTGCCCGCCCGTCCCCTTATCCATTAGCCCAGCATGCTGCCGACTTCCCGTACCCTGCGTTTGTCGTTGTACACCCTGCTGATCATTGCCGGCGCGGCCATCGCTGCGACCCTTGCCATCCGCCACGCCGAACGTCAGGCGCTGGAGGAAGACGCCACCCGCGCCAGCCAGCAATTGGCGCTGTATGCCAACTCGCTGCACACCCTGATCGACCGCTATCGCGCCCTGCCCGCCGTGCTGGCGCTGGACCCGCAATTGCGCAGCGCGCTGGCCGGGCCGGTGGGTGCTGAACAACAGAACGCGCTGAATCTGAAGCTGGAGCAGATCAACGGCGCGGCGCAGTCCTCGACCCTTGAACTGCTCGATCACACTGGCCTCGCGGTGGCCGCCAGCAACTGGCGCCTGCCGAGCAGTTACGTCGGCCACAACTACGGATTCCGGCCGTACTTCAGCCAGACCCGCACGCAGGGCAGCGGACGCTTTTATGCGGTGGGCGTGACCAGCGGCATCCCCGGCTATTTTCTGTCCAGCGCGGTGCTCGGCGACAATGCCGAGTTCCTTGGCGCGATGGTGGTCAAGCTGGAGTTCCCCGAGCTTGAGCGCGAATGGAGCCAGGGCAGCGACACGCTGCTGGTCAGCGATGCACGCGGGATCATCTTCATCGCCAACCAGCCCGGCTGGCGCTATCGCTCGTTGCGGCCGCTGGACAGCCGCGACATGGACGAGATCAAGCGCACGCGCCAGTACGACAAACAATCGCTGATCCCGCTGACGCATTTGTCGCTGCGTCACTTCGACGACAACAGTGACCTGCGCCGGGTCGAAGGCCCGGACGGAACGGCGGACTACTTGTGGGAATCGCTGCCGCTGGCCACCGAAGGCTGGACCCTGCACCTGTTGCGCCGCCCGCAAGTGGCTTTCGAAGACTTACGCAACGCCGGGCTGGCCGCCGCAGGTGTATGGCTGGCGCTGGTGTTTTTGCTGCTGTTCCTCAATCAGCGCTGGCGCCTGTCGAAAGTCCGTCAGCGCAACCGCGAAGAACTCGAACAACTGGTCGAAGAACGCACCCGCGATCTGCGCACCGCGCAGGACGGTCTGGTGCAATCGGCCAAGCTCGCGGCGCTGGGGCAAATGTCCGCCGCACTGGCCCACGAGATCAATCAACCGCTGACCGCGCAACGCATGCAGTTGGCGACGCTGCGCCTGCTGCTCGAACATGGCCGCGTCGATGATGCGTACAAGGCGCTCAAACCGGTGGACGACATGCTCACGCGCATGGCATCGCTCACCGGTCACCTGAAAACCTTCGCCCGCAAGAGCCCCAGCGGCCTGCGCGAACGGCTGGATCTGGCGACCGTGGTCGATCAGTCGCTGCAACTGCTCGATGCGCGCCTACGCGACGAACAGGTCAGCCTGGTGCTGCACCTGACGCGTCCGGCCTGGGTGCGTGGTGATGCAATACGCCTCGAACAGGTGCTGATCAATCTGCTGCGCAATGCCCTCGATGCAATGCAGGGCAAACCGTGCAAGCGCCTGGAAATTCGCCTGGAGGTGGACGAACAACTGTGGCGCCTGAGCGTGATCGACAATGGCGGCGGGATTGCCGAACAGCACCTGAACCAGGTGTTTGACCCGTTCTTCACCACCAAACCGGTGGGCGACGGTCTGGGCCTGGGGCTGGCGGTATCCTTTGCCATCGTGCATGAATCCGGCGGGCGTCTGAGCGTTGAAAATGGCGAGGCCGGCGCGGTGTTCAGCCTGACCCTGCCGATCGATCTGGAGGCACACATATGATGCTCAACTCGGTGATGGTGGTCGATGACGAGAGCAGCATTCGCAGCGCCGTCGAGCAATGGCTGAGCCTGTCGGGGTTCGCGGTGCAGCTGTTCAGCCGCGCCGAAGATTGCCTCGCCGCGCTGCCGGCGCACTTTCCCGGGGTGATCCTCAGCGATGTGCGCATGCCCGGGCTCAGTGGTCTGCAGTTGCTCGCCGAAGTGCAGAAACGTGATGCCGATCTGCCGGTGATTCTACTGACCGGTCACGGCGATGTGCCGATGGCGGTCGAAGCCATGCGTGACGGCGCCTACGACTTCCTCGAAAAACCGTTCAGCCCGGAAACCCTGCTCGGCAGCCTGCGCCGGGCGCTCGACAAGCGGCGGCTGGTCCTGGAAAACCGCGCCCTGCACGAGCAGGCCGACCACCGCGCCAGACTCGATGCGACGCTGCTCGGCGTGTCCCGTGGCATGCAGACTTTGCGTCGACAGGTGCTGGATCTGGCGGCGCTACCGGTCAACGTGTTGATCCGCGGTGAAACCGGCAGCGGCAAGGAACTGATCGCCCGCTGCCTGCATGATTTCGGCCCGCGCACGGACAAGCCTTTCGTGGCGCTGAACTGTGCGGCGATCCCCGAGCAGTTGTTCGAAGCGGAATTGTTTGGCCATGAAAGTGGTGCGTTCACCGGGGCCTCCGGCAAGCGCATCGGCAAGCTGGAATACGCCGATGGCGGCACGTTGTTCCTCGATGAATCGAAAGCATGCCGCTGGCTCAGCAAGTGAAATTGCTGCGGGTGTTGCAGGAGCAGAAGCTGGAGCGCCTCGGTTCGAACCAGAGCATTCGTGTCGATCTGCGGATCGTCGCCGCGACCAAACCTGATCTGCTGGATGAGGCCCGGGCCGGACGTTTTCGCGAAGACCTGGCGTATCGCCTGAACGTCGCCGAGCTGCGCCTGCCGCCGTTGCGCGATCGTCGCGAAGACATTCCGCTGCTGTTCGAATCGTTCGCCTTCAGCGCTGCCCAGCGTCTGGGCCGCACTTTCCCGCCGTTGAGCGGGGCGCAATTGAGTCACCTGCTCAGCCACGACTGGCCGGGCAACGTGCGGGAACTGGCGAATGTCGCCGAGCGCCAGGTGCTGGGGCTGGATGAGCCGGTGCAGGGCATCGATCCGGGCCAGTCCCTCGCCGCTCAGCAGGAAGCCTTTGAAGCGCAATGCCTGCGCGCGGCGCTGACCCGGCACAAGGGCGATGTGAAAGCGGTGCTGGAAGAGTTGCAACTGCCGCGCCGGACCTTCAATGAAAAGCTGCAGCGGCATGGGTTGAGCCGGGAGATGTTTGTTCCGGGCAGCTGAGTTTTGCAGTGTTTGATCGGGCCTCTTCGCGGGCAAGCCACGCTCCCACAGGGTTTTGTGCTGAACACAAAATGTGTGAACACCACCGACCACTGTGGGAGCGGGCTTGCCCGCGAAGAGGCCCGCAAAGGCAACATTTATCCATCCGCCTGAATGAGCAATTTTCCGCTCACCACAATCCAGCCATAAGCGGATTTCCGCTCATAAAATCCTGCCGCCCCCTCTAAACCGGCCCTCCCCCCGTTGGCACAGCTCCTGCTATAGCCCAGACAGGCTGCGTTCCAACGCGCTCCACAAAAACAATTAAACGAAGGATCCTTCAATGGATAACTCCAACGCCCTGCCCCTTGGGTCGGCTGCCGCGCCCGCCAAAGAAAGAACCACCGCCAGCCGGATCAAATCGATCTTCAGCGGCTCGGTCGGCAACATGGTCGAGTGGTACGACTGGTACGTCTACGCCGCTTTCTCGCTGTACTTCGCCAAGACCTTCTTCCCCGCCGGCTCCACCACCGCGCAACTGATGAACACCGCCGCGATCTTCGCCGTGGGCTTCCTGATGCGTCCGATCGGTGGCTGGCTGATGGGCCTGTACGCCGACAAGGTCGGTCGCAAGAAAGCCTTGATGGCCTCGGTCTACCTGATGTGCTTCGGCTCCTTGCTGATCGCCCTCAGCCCGAACTACGAGACCATCGGCATCGGCGCGCCGATCCTGCTGGTCTTCGCGCGCTTGCTGCAAGGCCTGTCAGTCGGCGGCGAGTACGGCACCTCGGCCACCTACCTGTCAGAGATGGCGACCAAGGAACGTCGCGGCTTCTTCTCCAGCTTCCAGTACGTGACCCTGATCTCCGGCCAGCTCATCGCGCTAGGCGTGCTGATCGTGCTGCAGAACATGCTGACCACTGAACAGCTGTACGCGTGGGGCTGGCGTATTCCGTTCGCCATCGGCGCACTGTGCGCGATCGTTGCGTTGTACCTGCGTCGCGGCATGGAAGAGACCGAGTCGTTCACCAAGAAAGAGAAGTCCAAGGAAAGCGCGATGCGCACCTTGATGCGCCACCCGAAAGAACTGCTGACCGTGGTCGGCCTGACCATGGGCGGCACGCTGGCGTTCTACACCTACACCACCTACATGCAGAAATACCTGGTGAATACCGTCGGCATGAGCATCTCCGACTCGACCACCATTTCTGCCGCCACGCTGTTCCTGTTCATGTGCCTGCAACCGATCATCGGTGGCCTGTCGGACAAGATCGGGCGGCGTCCGATCCTGATCGCTTTCGGCGTACTCGGGACGATCTTCACCGTGCCGATCCTGATGACCCTGCACACCATCCAGACCTGGTGGGGCGCGTTCTTCCTGATCATGGCGGCACTGATCATCGTCAGCGGCTACACCTCGATCAACGCCGTGGTGAAAGCCGAACTGTTCCCGACCGAAATCCGCGCGCTGGGCGTCGGTCTGCCGTACGCACTGACCGTGTCGATCTTCGGTGGTACCGCCGAATACATCGCGCTGTGGTTCAAGAGCATCGGCATGGAAACCGGTTACTACTGGTACGTGACCGCGTGCATCGCGGTGTCGCTGCTGGTGTACATCACCATGAAAGACACGCAGAAACACTCGCGGATCGTGACTGACTGAGGAATGAGTCAGTTCAGCCATTGTGATGGTGGCTGTTATGGCCTCATCGCGAGCAGGCTCACTCCTACATTGATTGGTGTACGCCGCCCTTTGTAGGAGTGAGCCTGCTCGCGATTGGGGCGACTCGGTATCAGGACAATTCAGCAACTACCGGCGGCTTGCCATAACGCTTCTGCGCATACGACGCGCCGACAATCATCACCAGCAGAATCCCCGCCAGCACCGCCGACGAGCCGATGGTGCCGAAGTCCAGGCCACCCTTTTCATGGGACTTGGTCATCAGGTCACCCAGGGTCGCACCGAACGGCCGGGTCAGCACGAACGCCACCCAGAACAACAGCACCGACGAAATCTTCGTGAAGTATTTGAGCGCCACGACCACGGCAATGGTCGAGCCGATCAGCAGCGCGCCACCGGCAAAACCCAGGCCCGAATCATCGGCCAGGTAATCGCCGAGCGCAGTGCCCAGGGTGTTGGAAAACAGAATCGCCATCCAGTAGAACATCTCGCCACGGAAGGTCTGCACCTTGCTGACGTTCAACGAGTCGCCGCTCAAGCGCCAGGCCGTGAAGATCGCCAACAGAATCGCAATCAGGATCATCGACCCGGTGGCGTAGCCCAGTTCAAGGGTGCGGTCCATGAAGTCGGACATGGTGGTGCCGGCGGTGCTGGTCGACAGAATCACGATCCAGTACAGCAGCGGCTTGTAGGTCTTGGCCATCAGTTGGCTGATCAGCGTCAGCACGAACACGCTGATCAGGATCAGCGAGCTGAGGGCGTACCCGACGTTGAGGGTCATCGACAGCAAGTCCCCCGCGGTTTCCCCCAGGGTCGTCGCGCAGATTTTCATGACCCAGAACGCCAGGGTGATTTGAGGCAGTTTGTTCATCGCAGGCAAAGCTCCAGTGTGGGACGGCCGGTTCTTGGTTTTCTGGCCGTGGGCAGACTGGCGTCGCACCGGTGAAAAACCGGTCGGCAACAGATGAAAAATCCGTCATATCGCGAAAAACAGCGATTAATCCCCCATTAATGCTGCCCCGGCATCCTGCCACTACCTGATCGATGACCCGCGCGGCGTTCGCTCCCGACAGTGGAAGCCCATTCAATGCGTCGTCCTTAATATCAAGTTAATCGATTGTTTTTAGCATTTATTTGCGCTTTTTTATCAATTTAGTTGGCGTAGCATTAAACCCATGCAAGACACACCCGCCAACGAATCTGGAGTCACTCACATGAAAACCAAACTGATCCTCGCTTTCGCCTTGTCCGTAATGGCCACCAACACCTTTGCTGCCGACGGTTTTGATCGCACTGGCTCGGCTGTCGCTGCCGATGGTTACGACCGCACTGGCTCGGCCGTCGCTGCCGATGGTTACGACCGCACTGGCTCGGCCGTCGCTGCCGATGGTTACGACCGCACTGGCTCGGCAACTGTCGCTGCCGATGGTTATGACCGCACTGGCTCGGCCGTCGCTGCCGATGGTTACGACCGCACTGGCTCGGCAACCGTCGCCGAGGATGGCTACGACCGCACCGGTTCGGCGACCTTTGCTGAAGACGGCTACGACCGCACCGGTTCGGCTGCCTTCGCCGCTGACGGCTACGACCGCACCCAATCCGCTTCGATCAGCTGATTGCAGTTGTAAAGCGCACAGCCCGGCTTCGGCCGGGCTTAGTCATTTCTGGGGCATGGCAAATATCCCCTGTGGGAGCGGGCTTGCTCGCGAAAGCGCCGGGTCAGTCAACCACTGTGGCAACTGAAAGATTGCATTCGCGAGCAACCCCGCTGCCACAAAGGGGATTGCATCAACTGGAATATCTTTGTGTGACTGGAAAATGCTGTTTCAGACTTGCACTATTGCCTTCTACAAACGCCCTCCAGGAACCCCCAGCCATGTCCGATGACATCCACTTCTACGAACCCGCCAACGGCCACGGTCTGCCTCACGATCCGTTCAACGCCATCGTCGGCCCGCGTCCCATCGGCTGGATTTCTTCGCAGGATGCCGACGGCCAGCTGAATCTTGCGCCTTACAGCTTCTTCAACGCGTTCAACTACATTCCGCCGATCATTGGTTTTTCCAGCATCGGGCGCAAAGACAGCCTGAACAACATCGAGCAGACCGGCGAGTTCGCCTGGAACCTCGCCACCCGCCCGTTGGCCGAGCAGATGAATCAGAGCTGCACGATGGTCGCGCCTGAGGTCAACGAGTTTGAATTGGCCGGGCTGACGCCCGTGGCGTCGAAGGTGATTGCGGTGCCACGGGTAGCCGAAAGCCCGGTGTCCTTTGAGTGCAAGGTCACACAGATCATTCAGTTGCAGCGCGCCGATGGCGAAACGGTGCCGAGCTGGCTGATTCTCGGCGAAGTGGTCGCCGTGCATATCGCCAAATGGCTGTTGAAGGACGGGATCTACGACACCGCCGCGGCAGAACCGATTCTGCGCGGCGGCGGGCCGGCGGATTATTTCCAGTTGGGGCCTGAAGCCCTGTTCAAGATGTGGCGCCCGGGGGCGGGCAAGTAAGCGCAGTTACCAGATCAGCTCGGCGTCATCAGTGACGCCCTTGAGGCGGTCCAGCTCATTGATGGCAGCCTCATCGGCAGCGATGGCGCCGGGGAACACCTGATCACCCAGCAGTTTGTGAAAGCGTGGCGCACCGCCATCGACCAGGGCCTTGACCGCGATTGCCGCGTGGTAACCCTTGTTGCCGCCCAACTCGACGGGGACGACTGCGGAGACTGCTTCGAAGTGTTCAAACTCTTTACGTGCCATGGCACACATCCTGGCTCAGATGAATAAGCCGGACATTAAACCCTCAACCGGCGAGTTTGTGTATCGGTGCCGGGCATTGTCCGAGCGCCTGCGCCGCCGACACTTCTTTGAAGGTGTGGAAATCCAGGCTGTTGACCACCAGATCCTGAACCAATTCGGCAAAGATCTGCATCGACGGGCTGTTGAAATACGCGGTCATCGCCTGTTGATGGCTCCAGAAACCGGAAACCAGCCACAGGTCCGGATCGCATTGCGAATGCTGCAGGGCAAAGTTCAGGCAACCGGGGGCGTTGCGTGACGGTTCGATCAAGGCACTGAGGCGTACACCCAGTTCGGCGGAGCGTCCGGCGCGCGCTCGAACGAAGGCCATATGACTGACGGGAATCTGCTTGGACATGTTCAACCCTCCCAGGGAGTCGCGTGGCAGCCGGGGGACGGGCTGCGACAGGATCCAAGGTTAAGGGCCGGGCGCAAGGTGCCGTTAGTCGATTCCTGCCGCTGCGTTGCACAATCCTGCGAGACTGCACACAAAGCTCGTAACAACCTGCAAAACAGCGTCACACCACTGTCATACGGCGTTTCAAGCAAGTTTTCCGCCCTGCATCCTGCTATGACTGGGCACGCCGGCAATGCAATGCAGAATCAGGCAAGCATTTGACAGGATGTGTCTACCGCTGGCGCTTGCACAAACATATGCTCTGCCCCATTCCAGATTCCTTGCCGAGGATGCCGTGCATGACGTCATTCGATCGTTTCCAGTCTCCGCCCGATGCCGACATGGAAAAACAGCGTGCAGAACTCGCGGCGATCATCCGCCGCAACACCACGGACGACGGCAGTTATCAGACCGCCATCGGCTCGCTGTTCATGTCGCGCCATACCCAGTCCCACGACTTCGCCCCGGTACTTGCGCAACCGGCGCTGTGCATCATGGCTCAGGGCCGCAAAGAGGTGCGCCTGGCGGATGAGTTCTTCAATTACGACCCGCTGAATTACCTGGTGGTCTCGGTCTCCATGCCGCTCAGCGGACGGGTGGTGAATGTCTCGCCGGAGGATCCGATTCTCGCCGTGCGCCTGGACATCGACCCCGCGGAAATCACCGCACTGATCGCCGACGCCGGCCCCATGGGCGTGCCGACCCGACCGACCGGGCGCGGCCTGTATGTGGAAAAGATCGACAGCGCGATGCTCGACGCGGTGTTGCGTCTGGCGCGACTGCTGGATGCGCCGAAAGACATCGCCATGCTCGCGCCACTGATTCGCCGGGAGATTCTTTATCGCCTGCTGCGCAGTCCGCAGGGCCATCGCTTGTATGAAATCGCGATTGCCAACAGCCAGAGCCACCGCATCAGCCAGGCGATCAAATGGCTCAACGGCAACTTCGAACAGCCGCTGCGCATCGATGATCTGGCGAAAGAGGTGAACCTCAGCGTCTCGACCTTGCATCACCGTTTCAAGGCGATGACGGCGATGAGTCCGTTGCAGTACCAGAAGCAATTGCGCCTGCAGGAAGCGCGGCGCCTGATGCTGGCCGAAGGGCTGGAAGCGTCGGCGGCGGGCTATCGCGTGGGCTATGAAAGCCCGTCACAGTTCAGCCGCGAGTACAGCCGCTTGTTTGGTGCACCGCCGTTAAGGGATCTGGCGCGGTTGCGGCAGTCGGTCTGATCCGGCATCTGCGGTGAGGCTTATGGCCCTATCGCGAGCAGGCTCACTCCTACAGTTGGAATGCGTTCCCCTGTAGGAGTGAGCCTGCTCGCGATGGCGTCGGCAAAGCCAACATCAAATCCGGATCAAGCCCCCAACACCCGACACGCCTCGCTCGGCAACGTCACCGACACCGGATGCCCGATCCCCAAACCGATCCCCTGACACGGCGTACTCAACGCGGTGAACGTCACCCCGGAACACTCCACCGTGGTCTCGATGGTCGCGCCGATATCGCGCACGAACGTCACCTTGCCGAGCAAGCGATTGCCCGCCGTGGCTTGTGGCGCGGACAGTTGCAGATCCTCCGGACGAATCAGCATCTTCACCTTCTGCCCCGCTTCGATGCTGCTGCAGATCGGCACTTGCAGCGCATCACCGCCCGGCAAACTGACCTTGCCGTCACCCAGCGCCGTGGCCGGAAAAATGTTGCCCGAACCGATGAAGTCGGCGACGAACTCGTTGGCCGGGTGCCGGTAGATTTCGATCGGCGTGCCCACCTGCTGCACCTTGTGCTCGCCCAGCACCACGACGATGTCGGCCATGGTCATGGCTTCGCGCTGGTCGTGGGTGACCATGATCGTGGTGATGTTCAAACGCTGTTGCAGCTGACGTATTTCCACCTGCATCGACTCGCGCAGCTTGGCGTCCAGCGCCGACAACGGTTCGTCGAGCAGGAGGATTTTCGGCCGCGAGGCGATGGCCCGGGCAATCGCCACCCGCTGCCGTTGCCCGCCGGAGAGTTTCGCCACCGGTCGGTCGATCATCGCCTGCAACTGGATCAACTCCAGCAATTCCACCACCCGCGCCTGCTGCTCGGCCTTGCTCACGCCGCGCAGTTTCAGCGGGTAGGCGATGTTCTCGCCGACGGTCATGTGCGGGAACAGCGCCAGCGACTGGAACACCATGCCGAAGTTGCGCAGGTGCGCCGGGGTGTGGCCGATGTTCTCGCCATCCAGGCGAATCTCGCCGCCGGTCAGGGTTTCCAGCCCGGCGATCATCCGCAGCAAGGTGGTTTTGCCGCAGCCCGAGGGGCCGAGAAAACACACCAGTTGGCCTTCCGGCAAATGCAGATTGACGTCCTGTACCGCGCAAGCCGAGCCGTAGAATTTCTCGACGTTTTCCAGAATCAGACCAGTCATGTTGCACCTCAAATCAAAAGGAAACGCCGCCCTCGCCCACCAGCTTCTCCAGCGCCCAGATCAGGACGAAGTCGATCAGTACGATCAGCACGGCAAACGAGAACACGGTAGGGTCGAGCGATGACACGGTGCGGCTGTACATCCAGATCGGCACGGTCATGACGTCGATGGTGTAGAGGAAATAGGTCACGGTGAATTCGTTGAACGAGACGATGAACGCCAGCAGCATCCCCGCCAGAATCCCCGACTTCATCAACGGCACCACCACGTCGACAATCGCCCGCAGCGGTGAAGCGCCGAGCATCCGCGCCGCCTCTTCGACTTCGCTGCCGATGGAGAGCATGGCGGCGGTGCAGTTTTTCACCACGAACGGCAGCGCCAGAATCACGTGGGCAATCACTAGCCGCGAAGTGGTCAGGTGGAACGGCAGGCTGTCGAACACCAGCAGCAACGCCAGTCCCAACACCACCATCGGAAACACCAGCGGCAGCGACATCAGTTGCAGCGCCACGGCTTTGCCACGGAACTCGCAACGGGTCAGCGCATAGGCGGCAGGCACCGCGATCAGCGTGGCGAAAACCATGGTCAGGCACGACACCAGCAGGCTGGTAGCCATGGCCTGACCGAGACTCAGCACGTCGCTGGCGTCTGGCGAGACGAAGGTGTGCCAGGCCGCCTTGTACCATTGCAGGCTGTAGCTGCTCGGCGGGAAGTCGAGGTTCGACGCACCGCTGAACGACATGACGATCATGGTCAGGATCGGCAACACCGCCAGCAGCAGAATGAACCCGGAGAGGATCCCGGCGAACTTGCCGGTGTCGCCAGGCAGCAGCGCCATGCGCTTGTTGGTCAGGGTACTCATTGCGAAGCCTCCAGCAGACGCCGACGACGGCCGGTGATGTATTCAGACAGGGTCATGATCGCCAGCGTGGTGACGATCAGCACCACCCCGGCCGCCGATGCCGCGGGCCAGTTCATCAGCGGCGCGATCTGGTCATGCACCATCACCGCGAGCATCGGCACACGGCGGCCACCGAGCAGCAACGGCACGACAAAACTGCTGGCGTTGTAGGCGAACACCAGCGTCGCCCCGGTGATGATCCCCGGCAGACTCATCGGCAACACCACCTGACGGAACACCTGAAAACGGCTGGCACCCAGTGTCGCCGCCGCCTCTTCGTAGGTACGCGCAACACCACGCATGGCGCTGGCAATCGGCAGCACGGCCAATGGGAACGCGGTCTGCACCAGGCCCATCAGCACGCCGTTCTGGTTGTACAGCAGCATGATCGGGCGCTTGATCAGGCCCAGGCCCATCAGCGTCTGGTTGAGCATCCCGCCCGGGCCGAGAATCACCAGCCAGCCGTAGCTTTGCAGCAGCAGGTTGACCAGCAGCGGCAGCAACACTGCGGCAAGGAAGATCCGCCGCACGAACGGCGAGGTCAGCCGTGACATGGTGTACGCCACCGGGATCGCCAGCAGCACCGCGATCACTGCACTGATCAGCGCCAGACGCAGGGTCAGCAGCAGCGATTTCAGATAGTAGGGTTCGAGCAATTGCGCGTAGCTGGCGAGGCTGAACCCGCTCCATTCCGCGCCTTTAGTGCCGACGCTCATGCGCAGCACCAGCAGGCTGGCGGCGATCAGCACACCGAGAAACAGCATCGACGGCGTGAGGAAAAACCACGCCCGGGCGGTCGGCGAAATACCGCGCGCCGGGCGCACGGCGGCGGCACCGACCGGTTGGGTCAGGGATTGATGTTCCATAGCAATGATCTCGTCAATGGAAAGCTAATCTCGCAAACACCTCAATCTCCTGTGGGAGTCATTTTTTGTGGTGAGGGGATTTATCCCCGACCGGCTGCGAAGCAGTCGCAAAACCATCGTGCGCGGTACATTTGATGCACCGTATTTGCTGATCTTGGGGCAGCTACGCTGCCCATCGGGGATAAATCCCCTCACCACAGGACTCGCTCCCACAGGGGGCCCGTGGTGTTCGGGAGGCCGGCGTCAGGAAGAAAAAATTTCCGTATAGCGACGAATCCATTGGTCATGCACGGTCGCCAGGAAGGCGTTGTCGTGCATGATCGCCTTCTCGGCAATCTGCTCCGGCGTGAGGATGTACGGGCTCTTGCGCGCTTCCGCGGAGATGATCGCCTTGGCGTTGACCGGGCCGTTGAAGATGTCTTCGGCCATCTTGCCCTGCACCAGCGGGTCGAGAGAGTGGTCGATGAAGGCGTAGGCCAGGTCGGTGTCGCCCGGACGGTTCTTCGGCATCACCGAGAGCATCAGGTCGGTGTAGAAACCTTCCTTCATGCCGAATGTGGCACCGAGGCCGTAGTTCGGATCGCGGATCTGCTTGGGGAAGAATGCCGGGGCGTACAGCCCACCCATGTCCAACGACCCGGTGCGGAACAGTTCGGCGATCTGGTTCGGGTTCTCGCCGAGGGTGACCACGCGATCTTTCAGCTCTGCGAGTTTCTTGAAGCCCGGCTCGATGTTGTGTTCGTCACCGCCGGCCAGTTTCGCGGCGATGATGATCAGGTCCATCGCCTCGGTCCAGTTCGGCGGCGGCAGGAAAATGTTCGGCGCCAGATCGGCATCCCACAGCGCGGCATAACTGTCCGGTGCCTGTTTGAGGGTGCGAGTGCTGTAGACCAGACTGTTGCACCACAGCAGGTAACCGATGCCGTGCCCGTTGGCGCCGGTGCGGTATTTTTCCGGTACATCGATCAGGTTGGGAATCCGGTTCAGGTCGGGTTTTTCCAGCAGCCCGGCGGCGGCCAGACCTTCGGCGCCGACCCCGGCCAGGGTGATGATGTCGTACTGCGGACGATCACCGCCGGCCTTGAGTTTGGCGACCATTTCCGAGGTGCTGCCGGTGCGGTCGGCGATGACCTTGGCGCCGGTCTTGGCCTCGAAGGTGGCGGCAATGTTGCGCAGTGCGGCGAGGCCGGTATCATCCGACCAGGTCAGCAAACGCAGGGTCTTGCCGGCGAACCGCGTGTCGCTGGCGCTGGCGCTGGCCCGGATGAAGGGCATGCTCAGGGCCGCCGCCGCTACCGAGGCGACGCCCACGGTTTTAATGAATTGACGCCTGTTCAGATCGTGCTCGCCCATGACGGACTCCCTTTGTTCTTTTAAGTATGAGGTTGGTCGCAACCGTTGCATCCGCGCGGCCGGATCCGCTGCAGGCCTTGTATTAAAAGGCCTGCAGCGCTGCCGACGGGTTCATCCTGAGGTCGTGCAATACACCTGACTATCGATAAAAACTCATCGAAGCCATGACACCGACGCATGCCTCGTTGCGAGGCATGCGCTCACCTTTTTCGGGCGTTCAAAGCGCCCGGATCACGTGTTTGATTTCCTGAAACGCGGCCAGGCCCCACGGCCCCAATTCACGACCGATGCTGCTCTGCTTGTAACCGCCCCACGCCGTCTGCGGGAAGATCACTTGCGGCGCGTTGAGCCATACAAGCCCCGCCTGCAGGGCGTTGGCGACGCGGTCGGCAGTCTCGGCGTTACGCGTCACCACACTGGCGACCAGCCCGAACTGGCTGTCGTTGGCCAGGGCAATCGCCTCGGCTTCGCTGCTGAAACTGCGCACGCAGAGCACCGGGCCGAAAATCTCTTCACACCACAACGCACTGTCGAGGGGCACGTCGGTGAACACTGTCGGCTGCAAAAAATAGCCGCGTGGCAGATCCGCCGGACGATTACCGCCGCACACCAGCTTCGCCCCGGCACTCAAACCGCGGTCGATGTGGCCGAGCACGCGCTGGTATTGCGCCTGATTGACCAGCGCGCCCATCTCCACGTCCGGGTCGAACGGATCGGCCACGCGAATCGCTTGTGCGCGCTTTTGCAGACGCTCAAGAAACTCATCGGCCAGCTCATCGGCGACCAGCACCCGGCTGGTGGCCGAACACATTTGCCCGGCGTTGAAGAAACCGCCGCCGCAAGCCAGTTCCACCGCCAGTTCCAGATCGGCGTCTTCGAGCACCAGCAACGAAGATTTGCCACCCAGTTCCAGGCTCACGCCCTTCACCGTTTCGGCGGCACGCTGCATTACTTGCACACCGACGGCGTTGCTGCCGGTGAAGGAAATCTTGGCGATGCGCGGGTCCGCCGACAGCGGCGCACCGACCGCCAGACCGGTGCCGCAGACCAGGTTGAACACACCGTCGGGCAAGCCGGACTCGGCAATGATCGCCGCCAGTTCCAGCTCCGGCAGCGGCGTGACTTCCGACGGCTTGAGCACCACGCAGCAACCGGCGGCCAAGGCAGGCGCAAGTTTCCACGCGGTGGTGACCATCGGGAAATTCCACGGCACGATCAGCCCGACCACACCGCACGGTTCACGACGCAGACGCGCGCTGAAGTCATCGCTGGGCAGCGCCACGTTGCTGTCGAGTTGTGCGTCGAGGCCTTCGGCCAATTCGGCGTAATACTCGAACGTGGCGATCACATCATCGACGTCGATCGCCGCTTCGAATTGCGGTTTGCCGTTGTTGCTCGACTGCAGCTTCATCAGATGATCGCGGCCGTTGCGCACGCCATTGGCGATGTTGCGCAGGATCGCACCGCGCTCGGCACCGCTGGTTTTCGACCAGCGCTTGAACGCTTCAGTGGCCGCGCTGACGGCCAGATCGACCGCGCTTTCATCGCCGCCATTGACCGTGGTCAGCAGTGCTTCGGTGGCCGGATTGATCACCCGCAGGTGTTCACGCCCGGCCGACCATTGACCGTTGATGTACAGGCCATCGAGTGTGGTTGGGAAATTGATCATTGGGCCACCGCCTGCATCCATTGGCTCTGGTCGATTTCGATCACGGTCGGGCCCTGACGATCGGTGGCGGCACGCAGCGCGCCGCGCAGCTGTTCAACCGAACTGATCGCTTCGGCGGCGCAGCCCAGGGCCTTGGCCACGCCGATGAAATCCGGGGTGTAGATATCGACGCCGACCGGTTCGATGGCGCGGTTGACCATGTATTTTTTGATCTCTTCGTAGCCTTGGTTATTCCACAGCAGGATGATCACCGGCGTACGCGCTTCAACCGCGCTGGCCAGTTCCGGCAGGGTGAACTGCAAGCCACCGTCGCCGATCAGGCACACCACTGGCGGACGAGCACCGTCCTCGACGCTACCGCCGAGCCACGCGCCAATCGCCGCCGGCAGGGCGTAACCGAGGGTGCCGTAACCAGTGGACGAGTTGAACCAGCGCCGTGGTCGCTCCGGGTTGAAGGTGAGGTTGCCGGTGTAAACCGGTTGTGTGGAATCGCCGACGAATACTGCGTCCGGCAACTCGTGCAGTACGGTTTCCAGAAAACGGGTCTGGGCCAGGGTTGGCACGTCCCAGTTCGCGGCCAGCTCATCGCGCAGACGTGCTGCCCGCACCTGACCCCAATCGTTGCGCCGCTCGGCCAGCGCCTGCTGCGACAGTGCGCCGAGCAGCGCTTGTGCGGCGTTGCGCGAGTCGGCGACCAAGGCCACGTGCGGCGGATAGTTGCGCACGGTCTGGTCGGCGTCGATGTCGATGCGCAGCAACTTGCCGGGGATTTCAAAGCCGCCGGCGAAGGTCACGTCGTAATCGGTTTCGGCCAGTTCGGTACCGATCGCCAGCACCACGTCGGCATCGGCCACCAGTGCGCGAGTGGCGACCAGGCTTTGCGTCGAGCCGATCAGCAGCGGATGGCTGGAGGGCAACATGCCTTTGGCGTTGATGGTCAGCGCCACCGGGGCGTCGAGCAGCTCGGCCAGCTCAGTCAGTTCGGCGGCGGCATCGATGGCACCGCCACCGGCGAGAATCAGCGGACGCCGAGCGCCGGCCAGCAACTCAGTCATGCGCCGTACGGCAGCCGGTGCAGCCCCGGCGCGGTCGATGTGCACCGGAACGCTGGCGAGCAGCTCATCAGCCTCTTCTACCAAAACATCCAGCGGAATCTCGATGTGCACCGGACGCGGACGCCCGGCCTGAAACAGTGCGAAAGCACGGGCCAGCACGCCGGGCAATTCCGCCGCCGACATCAGGGTGTGGGAGAACGCCGCGACGCCACCGACCAGCGCGCTCTGGTTCGGCAACTCGTGGAGCTTGCCGCGACCGCCGCCCAACTGGCTGCGGGTCTGCACGCTGGAGATCACCAGCATCGGGATCGAGTCGGCGTAGGCCTGGCCCATCGCGGTGGTGATGTTGGTCATGCCTGGGCCGGTAATAATGAAGCACACACCCGGTTTGCCGCTGGTGCGCGCATAGCCGTCAGCCATGAAACCGGCGCCCTGTTCATGCCGTGGAGTGACGTGGTTGATGCTCGAACGGGCCAGCCCGCGATACAGTTCCACGGTGTGCACCCCGGGAATGCCGAACACCTGCTCGACCCCGTAATCCTCGAGTAACTTGACCAGTACTTCGCCACACGTCGCCATGTCGATTGCCCTTCTTGTTCGTTTGAGACACAAGGCCTTTGTGTAGGAGTGAGCCTGCTCGCGATGGCGTCTTCACATTCAACATTACGGTGACTGACACACCGCTATCGCGAGCAGGCTCACTCCTACAAAGGGCCCCTTCAATGAGCTCATTGAACGGGCGGCAGGTAGCGGCAACAATCGATTAAAAGTCATACTAGCCATGTCCTCACGTCATACCTTGGATCCACATGAAACGACTGCCTCCCCTGCCCGCCCTGCACACGTTTCTGATTACTGCGCAGTGCTGCAACTTCACCCGGGCGGCCGAGCAGTTGCACATCACTCAGGGCGCGGTGAGCCGGCAGATTGCCGGGCTGGAAGCTCATCTGGGGTATGAGTTGTTCATCCGTCTGGCCCGAGGCCTGGAACTGACCGCCGAAGGACGTGAATGGCTGCCCCGGGTGGAAAAGATCTTCGGCTTGATCAGCGAGGCCACCGAGCAGATCGGGCGCAAGCGGCAAACCCTGCAACTCAAGGCGCCCAGCTGCGTGATGCGCTGGCTGGTGCCGCGCCTGCTGCAATGGCAAAAGGAACGCCCGGACGTGCCGGTCAAACTGACCACTACACTGGCCCATGGCGTCGACTTTCAGCGCGAGCAATTCGATGCGGCGGTGATCTACGGCACGCCGCCGGACAACTCCTCGACCGCGCTGCATCTGTTCGATGAGCAACTGACACCGGTCTGCTCGCCAGCATTATTGAAAGGCCCACCGGCGCTGAGCGAACCGGCCGACCTGCAACAGCATCTGCTGCTGCATCCGACCCGCGACACCCAGGACTGGACGGTGTGGCTGACCGCCGCCGAATTGCAGTTGAGCAACGTCAACATGGGGCAGCATTTCGAGACGCTGGATCAGGCGATGTCGATGGCGTCGCATGGGACGGGTGTGGCGATTGGCGACTGGTCGCTGATCGGCGATGACCTGCGCGCCGGACGGCTGGTGATGCCGTTTGATCTGAAGGTGAAGACGGGGCTGGGCTACTACGTGGTGATGCCACAAGGCGGCGAGGCGTCGCCGCAATTGGAGGAATTGATGATCTGGCTGGTGGAACAGGCGCATACCCGCTGAAGTACACAGATCCCTCCTGTGGGAGCGGGCTTGCTCGCGAATGCAGTGTGTCAATCACTTCAAATGTCGCTGACACACCGCCTTCGCGAGCAAGCCCGCTCCCACATTTGGTCTGCGTCGTTGCTTAATACCCGACCGTAAACCGCTGACGCGAATGCTTCGGCGTTTCCACTTCGTCAATCAGCGCAATCGCGTAATCGGCGAAGGTGATCCAGCTGCGACCTTCAGCACTGAACAGCAAATGGTCCTTGCCAACGCGGAAGGTACCGGTGCGCTCACCTTCGACGAACTCTGCCGATGGCGAGAGGAAAGTCCAGTCCAGATCCTTCTCCTGACGCAAGGCATCAAGAAACGCCGCGCCAGCGCTGGCCTCGGTTTTGTACTCAGCGGGGAAACCGGCGCTGTCGATCACTCGGGTGTCGTCCGGCAGCAACAGCGAACCGGCACCGCCGACCACCAGCAGACGCTTCACGCCCGCCTGCTTCACCGGGCCGACCAGAGCGCTGGCCGATACCGTGGCGAAGTGCGCGGCGCTGATCACCACGTCGTGACCGGCCACCGCAGCTTGCAGCGCTGCCGAATCCAGCACATCGACATTCTTGCTGACCACACCGGCACGCGCGCCGATCTTCGAGGTGTCGCGGGCGATGGCAGTGACGCTATGCCCGCGACGCAGGGCTTCTTCCAGCAGTTGGCTACCGGCACGGCCGGTGGCACCAATGATTGCGATCTTGCTCATGACATTCTCCAGTTGGCTTGAGAGTTTCAACGACGGCATAAATCTAATCTTGAAGCGGTATTCCCTGTGGCGAGGGAGCTTGCTCCCGCTGGAGGGCGAAGCACTCCCCGCCTGTTTCAGATACAACGTATTGGCGGGTTTTGCGCCTGCTGCGCAGGCGGGCGGGAGCAAGCTCCCTCGCCACAAAAGTCCTCTCGACCTCTGTTTCAGATCAATCGGGTTACCACTTCATCTCGCCCTTGGCGACTTTGGCACTCAGTTCCAGCGAACTTTCTTCGCCGAGTTTCGGGTAGCGCTTCTGCATGGCCTTGATCAGTGCGGCGGAATCCTTGGCCTTGGCGGTTTCTTCATCGAAAGCCTTAATGTAGTCGGCGGTGAATTTCACGCTGACCAAAGAGCGGCTGCTCTCGCCCAGGTAGTGACCCGGCACCACGGTTTTCGGCTTCAGGGTTTCGATCGAGTGCAGGGTTTGCAGCCAGTCGGCGTGGGATTGCGCGGTCTTGGTATCGGCCATCCACACATGAATATTCTCGGCGACCACAACGCCACCGACCACGGCCTTGAGCGACGGAATCCACACGAAGCTGCGATCCGGTTGTTTGCCTCCAAGACCGATCACCTGCAATTTCTGTCCTTCGAGCATCAGGCTATCGCCCTTGAGCACGCCCGGCACGATGGTTTTGGCCGGTACGTCGGCGCCCATTTTCGGGCCCCAGAAGGCGAGTTTGCCGGCGACGGTTTTGTTGATGTGATCCACGGTCGGCTGCGAGGCCAGCACTTCGGCGTCGGGGAAGGCCTGGGTCAGGGTGTCGAGGCCGAAGTAGTAATCCGGGTCACCGTGGCTGATGTAAATGGTGGTCAGGTGCTTGCCGCTGGCGCGGATCTTCTCCACCACCTGCTCGGCCTGGGCCTTGCCGAATTGTGCATCGACCAGAATCGCGTCTTTCTCGCCGCTGACCAGCACCGAAGTCACCGGGAAAATCGCGTGGGTGCCCGGGTTGTAGACATCCAGGGTCAGATTGGCGGCAGCGGCGTGGGCCGCGAAACCGAGGGTGGCGGTGGCCAGCAAAACGCGCTTGAGGGTAGTGAAGCCGATCATCTGTTGCTCCGTGATCCGAATGCCGTGTTTGGCGATGGGACAGAGCTTAGTTGCCTGACTCGGTACAAAAAATGCGATGCTTGGACATAGTTTGTTTCTGAAAGCGGGCAAATCATGGATCGTCTTCAAGCAATGCGCGTGTTTGTCACAGTGGTGGATCTGGGCAGCCAGTCGGCGGCAGCCGATCATCTGGACCTGTCACGGCCAGTGGTGTCGCGCTATCTGGCGGAGCTGGAAGACTGGGTCGGCGCGCGCCTGATGCACCGCACCACACGCAAATTGAGCCTGACCGCCGCCGGCAGTGAAATCCTGCCGCGCTGCCGGCAGATGCTCGAACTCTCGACCGACATGCAGGCCGCCGTCAGCGAACCCGACGAGGCACCGCGCGGACTGCTGCGCATCAGTGTCAGTACGTCGTTCGGTCAGGCGCAACTGGCCGATGCGATGGCGGCGTACGTCAAACGCTACCCCGGGGTCAGCATCGACATGCAGATGCTCGACCGCACGGTGAATCTGGTGGATGAGCGCATCGATCTGGCGATCCGCACCAGCAATGACCTCGATCCGAACCTGATCGCCCGGCGCCTGACCGTGTGCCGCTCGGTGGTCTGCGCCGCACCGGCTTATTTGCGCGACAACCCGCCACCGCAACGGGTCGAGGACCTGAGCCGACACAACTGCCTCACCCACTCCTACTTCGGCAAGAGCCTGTGGCATTTCGAGGAGGACGGCGAGCCCGTGTCGGTGCCGGTGCAGGGCAACATCAGCGCCAACGAGGCCAGCACTCTATTGCGCGCAACCCTGGCCGGTGCGGGCGTGGCGATGCTGCCGACCTATCAGGCCGGGGTGCATGTGCATGCCGGGGAACTGGTGCGCCTGCTGCCGGGTGCCGAGCCACGGCAGATGAACATCTACGCGGTGTACGCCTCACGCAAGCACATGCCGGCGGCGTTGCGCAGCATGCTGGATTTTCTCGTCGAACGATTCCCGGAAAATCCCGAATGGGATATGGGCCTGTAAATCCGATGCCCCTGTGGGAGCGGGCTTGCTCGCGAAGGCGGTGTATCAGTCTGGATTCTCATCGACTGACACCACGCCTTCGCGAGCAAGCCCGCTCCCACAGGGGGGATGTCACATAGGCCGAATCCGTGGCTGGCAACTCTATGCCGCTGACCTATGCTGAAAGTAATACCGCAGGGTATGCGTTCAGAGGTCTACGCCATGAACATCAGAACAAGAAGGTACTTCGCGATTTTCATCACCTGCGCTGCCACGCTGGCGCTATACGGCACCGCGGCCTGGCGGGTCGAGCAACTGCGACAACTGCCGCGCGAATACGCCAGCTGCAATTTCGAGCGCTGTATTCCGCACAACGCGACGCTTAATGCGTTGCGCTGATCGACCTGAGCTGGCATGCAGTCTTGTGGGAGGGGGCTTGCTCCCGAATGCGGTGTGTCATTCAGCATTGTTGCAAACTGATAGACCGCTTTCGGGAGCAAGCCCCCTCCCACAGGAGACCGCAGGGTCTACAAGATCACTGATCGGCCTTCAGCCGGTCACGAAACGCCTTTGGCGAAATGCCCACCCTGCGCCGGAACAGGCGCGTGAAGTTGGTCGGATCGGAAAACCCCAACAACTCCGACATCTCATAAATGGTCATGCTGGTGTAGGTCAGCAAACGTTTGGCTTCCAGCAACTGGCGTTCGTGCATGATCTGCAGCGCCGGCTGCCCAGCCAGTTCCCGGCAGGTGCCGTTGAGGTGTGACACCGAAATCCCCAGACGATGGGCGAGGTCTTCGACCTTCACATGCTGGCGGTACGTCTCCTCCACCAATTGAATGAACCCGTTGAGGTACTCGCGCTGGCGTTGCGGCCGCTGGCTGGCGTTATGGCGCACGAGCGCCTGACGGCTGACCCAGACCATGATCACGCTGACCAGCGAATGCATGAGCATTTCCCGCGCGGGTTGATGGCCGTTGTACTCGGCCTGCAACGCTGAAAACAGACTGTTCAGGTACTCCGCGTCCTTGCCCGCCGGGTAGTGCTCGGCCTGGGCCAGTGCGTGCACCGAGTTGCCCAGTTGCGCCTGCAGGTGATTGATCAGCGGATTGGCGAGGGTGACGACAAATCCTTCGACGTCCTCGGAAAAGCGAAAGCCATGCACCGACAACGGTGGCAGGACTTGAATCGCGGGTTGGTTGAGCTGCGTGCGTTGACCTTCGATTTCAAGCTCTGCCTGACCTTTGAAGACGAAGAGCAACTGGCACAAATCGGCGTGGCGGTGGGGTTTGATTTCCCATTGATGTTCGCGGCTGCGTTTGGAAATGGTTTCACAGTGCAGCAAGTCAGGGGTCGGCCAGTCCAGGCTTTCACCGTAGAGCTTGAACACCGGAATCGAAGGCAGGTCAGGCTTGTTCATCACTTCAATCCAGGCCTCGAGGTTGCGGGCGATAATCGCACCGATTGGCAGAATGTACAGGTATCGGCTCAGTTTTCACCTTCAATTGACAGACCCGCAAGGGAAAAATGCAAGCACTCGATCCATAAAAATCATTCACCGGCGCCTGTCGCGTGAAGCTTGCGAGTCATAAAAACAATGAAAACGCTGAAAACCCAAGTCGCCATCATTGGCGCCGGTCCGTCCGGATTGCTCCTCGGTCAGTTGCTGCACAACGCCGGCATCGACACCCTGATTCTCGAACGCCAGACACCCGACTATGTCCTCGGACGAATTCGCGCCGGCGTGCTTGAACAAGGCATGGTAGAGCTGTTGCGCCAGGCCGGCGTAGGCGCGCGCATGGATGCCGAAGGGCTGGTGCACGCCGGCTTCGATCTGGCACTGGATGGGCGTCTGGCACACATCGATCTGCAGGGTTTGACCGGCGGCAAAACCGTCATGGTTTACGGTCAGACCGAAGTCACGCGCGACCTGATGGCCGCTCGTCGGGAGGCTGGCGCACTGTCGTTTTATGAAGTGAGCCATGTCGTTCCTCACGGCATGAAAAGCGACGAGGCCTTTGTCACCTTCGAAAAGGATGGCGAAACCTGGCGCGTCGATTGCGATTACATCGCCGGTTGCGACGGCTTTCATGGCGTGGCCCGGCAGTCAATTCCCGAGGACTGCCTGAAGATCTTCGAACGGGTCTATCCGTTCGGCTGGTTGGGGATTCTCGCTGACACCCCGCCAGTGCACGAAGAGCTGGTCTACGCCCGGCACGAACGCGGCTTCGCCCTGTGCAGCATGCGTTCGGCCACCCGCACCCGTTATTACCTGCAAGTGCCGGCCGAGGAGAACGTTGCCGACTGGTCCGACGAGCGCTTTTGGGCTGAGCTGAAAACCCGTCTGCCCGCCGCGCTTGCCGAGAAACTGGTGACTGGCCCGTCGATTGAAAAAAGCATCGCGCCGCTGCGCAGTTTTGTCGTCGAGCCGATGCAGTACGGACGGATGTTTCTGCTCGGCGATGCCGCGCACATTGTACCGCCCACCGGCGCCAAGGGCCTGAACCTGGCCGCCAGCGATGTCAGTACGCTGTTCAACATTCTGCTGAAGGTTTATCGCGAAGGGCGCACCGATCTGCTGGAGAAATACTCGGAAATCTGCCTGCGCCGGGTATGGAAAGCCGAACGTTTCTCCTGGTGGATGACCTCGATGCTGCACCGCTTCGACGAGCACGATGATTTCAGCCAACGGATCAGCGCCTCGGAACTGGACTACTTTGTCAGTTCAGAAGCGGGTCGAAAAACCATTGCAGAAAATTACGTCGGACTTCCGTACGAGGCTATCGAATAGCCTGCTACCGACTTACACTGGCGAGCATCCACCCGCGCGCAATGGCCGTGCGGGTCCATCACTGCCCGCAGGCTCGCCCGTGACCAATCTCAATCACCCTGAAACGCCCAAACCGGCCATTCGCAGCGTGCTGGTCGCGTTGATGATGGCGATTTTTCTCGGCGCGCTGGACCAGACCATCGTCGCCGTCTCGATGCCCGCCATCTCCGCACAGTTCAAGGACGTCAGCCTGCTGGCCTGGGTGATTTCCGGGTACATGGTGGCAATGACCGTGGCGGTGCCGATCTACGGCAAACTCGGAGATTTGTACGGGCGACGCAAACTGATGCTGTTCGGCATGGGCCTGTTCACCCTCGCCTCGCTGTTCTGCGGCATGGCGCAAAGCATGGAACAACTGGTGCTGGCGCGGATTCTCCAGGGCATCGGTGCCGGCGGAATGATTTCGGTCAGTCAGGCAATCATCGGCGACATCGTTCCGCCGCGCGAACGCGGGCGTTATCAGGGCTACTTCAGCAGCATGTACGCGGTGGCCAGCGTCGCCGGGCCAGTGCTCGGCGGCTATATGACCGAATACCTGTCGTGGCGCTGGGTGTTCCTGATCAATCTGCCACTGGGGCTGGGCGCCTGGTGGGTTGCCAATCGCAATCTGCGCGGGCTGCCGATTCCGCAGCGCAAACCGATCATCGACTACCTCGGCACGCTGTTGATGATCATCGGTTTGACCGCCCTGCTGCTGGCCATCACTCAGGTCGGTCAGGGCCATTCGTGGCGCAGCAGCGAAGTGCTCGGTTTGTTCGCCTGCGCGGTGCTGGTGCTGGCGGTGTTCGTCTGGCATGAACGCCGGGCGCGTGAGCCGCTGCTGCCGATGCACTTGTTCACCAACCGCAACGCGTTGCTGTGCTGGTGCACGATTTTCTTCACCAGTTTTCAGGCGATCTCGCTGATCGTGCTGATGCCGCTGCGCTTTCAGAGCGTCACCGGCGCTGGGGCGGATGCGGCGGCATTGCACTTGCTGCCGCTGGCGATGGGCCTGCCGATCGGCGCTTATTTCGCCGGACGCCGTACTTCGGTGACCGGTCGCTACAAACCACAGATTCTGACCGGCGCGCTGCTGATGCCGATCTCGATTCTCGGCATGGCGTTCAGCCCACCCGATGCGACGCTGGTCAGCAGCCTGTTCATGCTGCTCAGCGGGATTGCCGGCGGCATGCAGTTCCCGACTTCACTGGTGGGTACGCAGAACTCGGTGGAGCAACGCGACATCGGCGTCGCCACCAGCACCACCAATCTGTTCCGCTCGCTGGGCGGCGCGGTGGGTGTGGCGTTGATGTCGGCGCTGTTGCTGGCGTTGTTGCAGGATTCGAGTTTCGCCCATCTGGCGAGCAACTCGCTGCTCAGCGAAGGGCATTCGGGCAATGTGCTGCTCGACGGTTTGAACGCCGCACCGGGCGATGCGCAGAACGCCTTGCGCGCCGAGCTTTCGGTGACGTTCCGGCATCTGCTGTGGGTGAGTACCGCGGTGTCGCTGCTGGGGCTGGCAGCGGCAATTGCGATGCCGAACAACCTGCTGCGCGGGCGCGAGCACGGCGCCAAATAACAGCAACACCTTGATCCCCTGTAGGAGTGAGCCTGCTCGCGATGAGGGTGTGTCAGTCGACATCACTGTTGAATGACACTCCCTCATCGCGAGCAGGCTCACTCCTACAAAGGCAGTTCACTCAGGGGCTGTAGTAACCCACCGCCACCAGAAAATGCCCGACCTTTTTCAGGTAGGCATGCTTGTCCTCGACCTTGCCGGTCACCGGGTTTTTCCAGCGGTATTCGTATTCGCCGTCGTCCTGTTTGGCGATCAGCGCCAGAATCGGCTCGCCCACTGGTTTGCCTTCCGGGTCCTTGATCTTGCTGAAATCGGTGTTGATCAAGCGCAGGTTGGTGCCGTGGGCAACGTAGCGTTGGGTGTCCAGATCGACCACGAACACATACAGGTCATCCTGCAGATAACCGCCCTTGAGCGAGTTGATGGCCGTCAGGGTGCCCTTCTCGTTTTTTCCCAGATCGGTTGCAGCCTTGTCGAGAAGTGCCTTTGCCTGCTCGGCTGAAGCACGCGGCAGGTAATAACCGACGGCCAGAATGCGCTGACCGATGCGCTGGTAATACACATGTTTGCGCTCGACTTTGCCGTCCGCCCAGTTCTGCCAGCGGTATTCGGCCTGTTGAATGCCGTTGCCTTCCGGCACTAGCAAGGCGTCCTTGAAGGCCTTCTGCAAATCCGGCGCAAGCACTTCGCTGACGTCACGGCCGATCAAGGCTGAGGACGGCCCGCCGCTGGCGAGCATCACGCCTTTGGTGTCGACCACGAACACGTAGCGATCCTTGTCGACGAACTCGCCCTGACGGCTGAACGCGGCGAAGGCCTTGTCGCCATTGTCGTGGTAATAGGCCAGCGCCTTTTCCAGCAAAGCGATGGCAGCCTTGCTGTCGTCCTTTTGTGTAGTGGCGGCGTTGACCTGCCCCGCCCCCACAAAAATCATCACCCCGAGCCACGCCACTTTATGCAAAAACCCCATAACGCATCCCTCGTTCTTGTTGGTGTTTCAAGAGCGTAGACGGCTTGGGGTCGGACGGAGCGCCGAATCCTGTAGCGAGGGGATTTATCCCCGATGGGCTGCGCAGCAGCCCTGATGGAGAGAACACATATTTTCTGACACACCGAGCTAATGGTTTGGGAGCTGCTGTGCAGCCCCATCGGGGATGAATCCCCTCACCACAAAGGTCCCTGGCTACAGTTCATCAGGCCCTATGGCCGGGCATTGATCTGCTGCTGCAGGTTCTGGATCTGCGCCTGCAGGGTGTTGAGGTTGCGGGTCATCTGCCCGCGGAATGCGTCGAACTCGGCGGTATTGCCGCCACCCTGCGCAGCGGCCGGACGGTTGTCCTGTTCACTCTTGAGAACGACGATTTCCTGCTCCAGACGCTCGATCGCCGCGCTCGGATTGCCTTGCTTTTTCAGCGCGGTGATATCAGCGCCGAGGCTTTTCAGCTGCGCGTCATAACTCTTGAGCTGCGCATCGACCTTGCCGGTGTCGGCCGGGGCGCTTTTCAGGGTCGCCAGTTCGGCGCTCAAGGCTTTGACCTGAGCCTGCAACTGGCTATTGGCGTTCTGTTGTTCGGTGGTCTGCGCGGTCATCTGCGCCAGACGCTTGTCCAGATCGCTGGCCTGACCGACCACGCCTTGCTGCTGTTTGCTCTGATCCAGCAACTGGGTTTCCAGCTGTTTGATCTGCAACTTCAAGGCCTCGCTGTCGCTGTTGACGTTGCTCTGGCTGGCGACGACTTTGCCGGAAATGTCCTGCAGGCGCCCTGCCGCTTCCTCGCTGATGCGTGCAAAGCTTTCCTGGGTCGCGACCAATTGCTGCTCCATCAGCGAAATCTGCTGAAAGCTCCACCAGGCCAGACCGATGAAGGCAAAGAACAACGCGCCGACCAGTGCCCACAGCGGCCCGGTGCTCGCAGCCTTGACCTTGACCACCGGCGGCGTGCGCGAGTGCACCGAGGTGCGGGCGCTGGGCGGAATGTCATCGTCGTCAAAGGTGTCGGCCCGCAGGCTCGGTACATCGTCGAAATCGTCGTTGGCATCGTTACGCATGGACATTGAGGCAACCTTTGTGGAACGCGGTGATGGCTAAATGCTGCGAAGTATAACCGCCGCAGCCGCAGGGATTGACCCTCAAGCGGCAGTGCGGTTCATTGCCGGCCGGGCGACTTGTATCAACGGATGTCCTGAGCTTTCCACCAGCCACAGAACTCGTCGAGGGCCGACCACAGGCTGACTTTCGGATCGTAGTCCAGATAATGCCGGGCGCGACTGATGTCGAGGGTGAAATTTTTCTTCATGACTTGCATGCCCAATCGCGACAGGGTCGGCTCCGGGCGTCCCGGCCAGAGTTTGCACACGCCTTCGTTGAGCGCAGCAACGCTGTAGGCCAGACCGTACGAGCGGTATTTGCTGACCTGCGGCACTTCCATTTTGCGCATCACATAATTGACCACATCCCACAGCGGCACCGGCGCGCCATTGCTGATGTTGTAGGCCTTGCCCAACGCGGAACCGGCCGCCAGCAGGCTGCTGAGCAGCGCTTCGTTGAGGTTCTGCACGCTGGTGAAATCGACCTTGTTCAGGCCGTCGCCAATGATCGCCAGACGCCCCTTGCGCTGCATGTTCAGCAGGCGCGGGAAAATGCTCATGTCGCCGGCGCCAGTGACGAAACGCGGGCGCAGGGCAATGGTTTCCAGACCGAATTCCTGCGCGCCAAAGACCTTTTGCTCGGCCAGGTATTTGGTCGCCGCGTAGTGATGTTTGAAGCGCTTGGGCACTTGCTCTTCGGTCAGGCCGAGGTGATCGCGGCCATCGAAATAGATCGACGGCGACGACAGATGCACCAGCCGCCGCACGCGCTGCTTGAGGCAGGCTTCGACGACGTTTTCGGTGACCTGCACGTTGCCCTGATGAAAGTCCTGATAGCGCCCCCACAAGCCGACGGCACCGGCACAGTGCACCACGGCTTCGACGTCGGCGCAGAGGTCGCGCACCAGATCCGCATCGGTGAGATCGCCCGGGACGAACTCGGCGCCACGGCGCACCAGATGCTCGACGCTTTCGGCCCGGCGACCGTTGACCCGCACGTCCAGGCCCTGCTCCAAAGCGAAACGCGCAAAGCGTCCGCCAATGAAGCCGCTTGCGCCGGTGACCAGAATTTTCATGTAACGCTCCGATGTCTTTCGTTTACCTGATACGTCTTTCTTGACGCTGACCATCAGCCCAAGGGCACCAGCCAGCGCGGTGAAGAACGTAGCAATTGCTCGGTCAGCAAGGCCAGCAGCTGACCGCCATTGCGCCAATGATGCCAGTACAACGGCACATCGATCGGTTTATCTGGCAACAGTTCGCGCAATACGCCGCGTTGCAGTTGATCGCGCACTTGCAGTTCCGGCACCAGGCCCCAACCAAACCCGGCTTCGGTCAGACGCACAAAACCTTCGGAGGACGGGCACAAATGATGCTCGAAACCACCATCGACACCGAGCGATGCGAGGTAGCGATGCTGGAGAAAATCGTCCGGGCCGAACACCAGCGCCGGGGTGCGCGGCAGCTGCTCGGCGCGCACCCCGTCGGGGAAATGCCGCTCGATAAACGCCGGACTGGCCAGCGCCCGATAGCGCATCGCCCCGAGCAACACGCTACGCGCACCGGCCACCGGGCGCTCGCTGGCACAGACACACGCCGCCACTTCCCCGGCACGCATGCGCTTGAGGCCGACGGTCTGATCTTCCACCACCAGATCCAGCAATAAATGCTGCTCGGCGCAGAAATCGCCCACGGCCTCGGCCCACCAGGTGGCGAGGCTGTCGGCGTTGATGGCGATGCGCAAACGCTCCGGCAGGCCTTCTTCGTCGAGCGCCGGCACTAGGGTCTGCAAGTCACGTTCGAGCAGGCGCACCTGCTGCACATGGTTGAGCAGCCGCCGGCCAATCTCGGTCGGCGATGGCGGCGTGCCGCGTACCAGCACCGGTTGGCCGACCCGCGCTTCCAGCAATTTGATCCGCTGGGAAATCGCTGATTGCGACAAGCCCAGCACCTGCGCGGCGCGTTCGAATCCGGCCTGCTCGACCACAGCGGCCAGCGCGGAAAGTAATTTATAGTCGAACATCAGTTTTCCTAATGAGCGATCAGCACTATTGGTTTTTCTTATACCGCTTTCGACCGGAGAATAGCCAGCAAGCACTCTTTATCAAGGAACACAGCAATGGCTGGCGAAACCTCACTCACAACTCTGCTGCGTAGCATGAGCCCGCAGCTCAATGCCGGTGAATACGTGTTCTGCACCCTGCGTGACGGCCAGTTGCCGAGCGGTGTGGAGATTGTCGGCAGCTTCCGCGAGCAGGAAGGCCTGACCGTGATCCTCGAACGCTCTCAGGCTGAACACGCCGGGTTCGCTTTTGATTATGTGGCGGCGTGGATCACCCTCAATGTGCATTCGGCGCTCGAAGCCGTTGGCCTGACCGCCGCGTTCGCCAGCGCGCTGGGCAAGGCCGGAATCAGTTGCAACGTGATCGCCGGTTATTACCACGACCATTTGTTTGTCGGTCAGGCCGACGCCGAGCGCGCCATGCACGTGCTGCGCGATCTGGCAGCCAACGCGGAGTAAATCTTATGTGGCAAAGCTATGTGAACGGCCTGCTGGTGGCCTTGGGGCTGATCATGGCGATCGGCACCCAGAACGCTTTTGTGCTGGCGCAGAGTCTGCGCCGCGAACATCACCTGCCGGTGGCGGCGTTGTGTGTGGCGTGCGATGCGCTCCTGGTGGCGGCCGGGGTGTTTGGTCTAGCCACCGTGCTGGCACAGAACCCGACATTGCTCGCGGTGGCACGCTGGGGCGGCGCAATTTTTCTGATCTGGTACGGCAGCCAGGCGCTGCGCCGGGCGTTCTCGAAACAGAGTCTGGATCAGGGTGAAAACCACACCGTACGCTCGTTGCGCGCGGTGATGCTCAGCGCGCTGGCAGTGACACTGCTCAACCCGCACGTTTATCTGGACACGGTGTTGCTGATCGGCTCGCTGGGGGCGCAGCAGTCGGTGCCGGGCGCTTATGTCGTGGGCGCCGCGAGCGCGTCGCTGCTGTGGTTTTTCACCCTCGCCCTCGGTGCCGCATGGCTCGCGCCGTGGCTGGCTCGGCCGAGTACCTGGCGAATTCTCGATCTTCTAGTGGCAGTGATGATGTTCACGGTGGCAGGGCAATTGATATTGGCGCAGTGATTTATTCCAAACAGCTCTGGAACCTCTATCCCACACAGTTGTTGCGTGGTTAAGCCTTGACCCCGGTGCTATGATCCGAACCCTGCGCCGCAAAGAGTAAAAACTCGTCGGTGCATTTCTGGCCGCCCGTGATCGGCCTTGCGCTCACCGCAACAGACCTGATTAGGAGAATCATCATGGCTTTCGAATTGCCGCCGCTGCCTTACGCACACGATGCCCTGCAGCCGCACATTTCCAAGGAAACCCTGGAATTTCACCACGACAAGCACCACAACACCTATGTCGTGAACCTGAACAACCTGGTGCCAGGCACCGAGTTCGAAGGCAAGACCCTGGAAGAGATCGTCAAGACTTCCTCGGGCGGCATCTTCAACAACGCCGCTCAGGTCTGGAACCACACTTTCTACTGGAACTGCCTGGCGCCAAACGCCGGCGGTCAACCAACCGGCGCACTGGCTGAAGCCATCAACGCAGCTTTCGGTTCGTTCGACAAGTTCAAGGAAGAGTTCAGCAAAACCTCGATCGGCACCTTCGGTTCCGGCTGGGGCTGGCTGGTGAAAAAGGCTGACGGTTCCCTGGCCCTGGCCAGCACCATCGGCGCCGGTAACCCGCTGACCAGCGGCGACACCCCGCTGCTGACCTGCGACGTCTGGGAACACGCTTACTACATCGACTACCGCAACCTGCGTCCGAAGTACGTTGAAGCGTTCTGGAACCTGGTCAACTGGAAGTTCGTCGCTGAGCAGTTCGAAGGCAAAACCTTCACCGCTTAAGCTACGCGCCAGATAAAAAACCCGGCTACGGCCGGGTTTTTTTATGCCTGCTTTTTTTTCACGATGAACGATGGCTCCGGCCGCTTGCCGGTGCAGCACAGCGGGCTACCATCAAATCAGCGAAAATTTGTTCCAGACTGCTCAAGTTGAGGGCCGAAACTACCGACACAGTACAAATAGAGCTGAGACTCCAGACAGCAGTATTTCGGTCAAGGCCACGGGCAAATGTTCCGAGGCTTGATTGTCCCTTTGACTGCCAACACGGGATTGCCAATACTCATGGCAACTTGACGCTACCCGCACGGAACAAGGAATAACCCTTTGAAGCTGGAACTCAAGAACAGCTTGTCGGTGAAGTTGCTCCGGGTCGTGCTCCTTTCGGCATTGATCGTCGGCGTGGTCTTGAGCTGCGCCCAGATTGTTTTCGATGCCTATAAAACCCGCCAGGCGGTGGCCGGCGACGCTCAGCGCATCCTCGACATGTTCCGTGATCCCTCGACTCAGGCGGTCTACAGCCTGGACCGGGAAATGGGCATGCAGGTGATCGAAGGCCTGTTCCAGGACGACGCGGTGCGCCAGGCTTCCATCGGCCATCCCAACGAAGCGATGCTCGCGCAGAAATCCCGTGAGTTGCAGCACTCCAACAGCCGCTGGCTGACTGACCTGATTCTCGGTCAGGAACGCACCTTCACCACCCAATTGGTCGGTCGCGGTCCCTATAGCGAGTATTACGGCGACCTGAGCATCACCCTCGACACGGCCACCTATGGCGAGAGTTTCATCGTCAGTTCGGTGATTATTTTCATTTCCGGCGTCTTGCGCGCCCTGGCCATGGGCCTGGTGCTGTATCTGGTCTATCACTGGCTGCTGACCAAGCCGCTGTCGCGGATCATCGAGCACCTCACCGAAATCAATCCCGATCGCCCCAGCGAGCACAAGATTCCGCAGCTCAAGGGTCACGAAAAGAATGAACTCGGCATCTGGATCAACACCGCCAACCAGTTGCTCGAATCGATAGAACGCAACACGCACCTGCGCCACGAAGCGGAAAACAGCCTGTTGCGCATGGCCCAGTACGACTTCCTCACCGGCCTGCCGAACCGCCAGCAATTGCAGCAGCAACTGGACAAGATTCTGGTCGACGCCGGCAAGCTGCAACGCCGGGTCGCAGTGTTGTGCGTGGGGCTGGATGATTTCAAAGGGATCAACGAGCAGTTCAGCTACCAGACCGGCGACCAGTTGCTGCTGGCGCTGGCCGACCGCCTGCGCGCCCACAGCGGTCGCCTCGGCGCCCTCGCCCGTCTGGGTGGCGACCAGTTCGCGCTGGTGCAGGCCGATATCGAACAACCTTATGAAGCGGCAGAGCTGGCGCAGAGCATCCTCGATGATCTGGAAGCGGCGTTCGCCCTCGACCATCAGGAAATCCGCCTGCGCGCGACCATCGGCATCACCCTGTTCCCCGAGGACGGCGACAGCACCGAGAAGCTGTTGCAGAAGGCCGAGCAGACCATGACGCTGGCCAAGACCCGCTCGCGCAATCGCTATCAGTTCTACATCGCCAGTGTCGACAGCGAGATGCGTCGCCGTCGCGAACTGGAAAAAGACCTGCGCGATGCGCTGATTCGCGACCAGTTCTACCTCGTCTATCAGCCGCAGATCAGCTACCGCGATCACCGCGTGGTCGGGGTCGAAGCGCTGATTCGCTGGCAGCATCCGGAACACGGTCTGGTGCCGCCGGACCTGTTCATTCCGCTGGCCGAACAGAACGGCACGATCATCGCCATCGGCGAGTGGGTGCTGGATCAGGCCTGCAAGCAATTGCGCGAATGGCACGATCAGGGCTTTGTCGATCTGCGCATGGCGGTCAACCTGTCCACCGTGCAACTGCACCACGCCGAGTTGCCGCGAGTGGTCAACAACCTGCTGCAGATCTACCGCCTGCCGCCGCGCAGCCTCGAACTGGAAGTCACCGAAACCGGCCTGATGGAAGACATCAGCACCGCCGCCCAGCATCTGCTGAGCCTGCGCCGCTCCGGCGCGCTGATCGCCATCGACGACTTCGGCACCGGCTACTCATCACTGAGTTACCTGAAAAGCCTGCCGCTGGACAAGATCAAGATCGACAAGAGCTTCGTTCAGGATCTGCTGGATGACGACGATGATGCGACCATCGTTCGCGCGATCATTCAACTGGGCAAGAGCCTGGGCATGCAGGTGATCGCCGAAGGCGTGGAAACTGCCGAGCAGGAGTCCTACATCATCTCCGAAGGCTGTCACGAAGGTCAGGGTTACCACTACAGCAAACCGCTGCCTGCCCGGGAACTGACGGCCTACCTCAAACAGGCGCAGCGTAGCAACGCGGCGATCCTTTGATGCCGCGCATAACAACCGGCTAAATAAGAAATATTTCCAGCCACAGCCCTTTACACATAATGCGAAAGATTTGCATTATGTCGCAGCTTTGCGCACCCCCGCGCCCTGTCCATTCCATTACCGAAGCAGGATGTTCGCCATGATTCGTATGCCTCTGGCTACCGCCAGTCTGCTGGCCATCGCTATTTCTCTCGCCGGTTGCGGCGAAGGCAAAGACAAGGCTGCCGCCCCGGCCGCGCCGACGCCGGCCGCCAGCACCGCCGCCGCTCCAGCACCTGCCGCTGCCGGTAAAGTCGATGAAGCCGCCGCCAAGGCTGTGGTCGCGCACTACGCCGACATGGTCTTCGCCGTCTACAGCGATGCCGAATCCACTGCGAAAACCCTGCAAACCGCGGTCGACGCGTTCCTCGCCAAACCGAACGCCGACACTCTGAAAGCCGCCAAGGCTGCCTGGGTCGCTGCGCGCGTGCCTTACCTGCAGAGCGAAGTGTTTCGCTTCGGCAACACCATCATCGACGACTGGGAAGGTCAGGTGAACGCCTGGCCGCTGGACGAAGGCCTGATCGACTACGTCGACAAATCCTACGAGCACGCGCTGGGCAACCCGGGCGCCACCGCCAACATCATCGCCAACACTGAAGTGCAGGTCGGCGAAGACAAGGTCGATGTGAAAGACATCACCCCGGAAAAACTCGCCAGCCTCAACGAGCTGGGCGGTTCCGAAGCCAACGTTGCCACCGGCTACCACGCCATCGAATTCCTGCTCTGGGGCCAGGACCTGAACGGCACCGGCCCGGGCGCCGGCAACCGTCCGGCGTCGGACTACCTGGAAGGCGCTGGCGCCACCGGCGGTCACAATGATCGTCGCCGTGCCTACCTGAAAGCCGTGACCCAACTGCTGGTCAGCGACCTGGAAGAAATGGTCGGCAACTGGAAGCCGAACGTGGCTGACAACTACCGCGCTACCCTGGAAGCCGAGCCGGCTGAAAGCGGCCTGCGCAAAATGCTCTTCGGCATGGGCAGCCTGTCCCTGGGCGAACTGGCGGGCGAGCGCATGAAGGTTTCCCTGGAAGCCAACTCCCCGGAAGACGAACAGGATTGCTTCAGCGACAACACCCACAACTCGCACTTCTACGATGCCAAAGGCATTCGTAACGTGTACCTGGGCGAATACACCCGCACCGATGGCACCAAAATGACCGGTGCCAGCCTGTCGTCGCTGGTGGCCAAGGCCGACCCGGCTGCCGACACCGCGCTGAAAGCCGATCTGGCCGCTACCGAAGCGAAAATCCAGGTCATGGTCGATCACGCCAACAAGGGTGAGCACTACGACCAGTTGATCGCTGCGGGCAACACCGCCGGCAACCAGATCGTGCGTGACGCCATCGCCGCACTGGTCAAGCAGACCGGTTCGATCGAAGCCGCCGCCGGCAAGCTGGGCATCAGCGACCTGAACCCGGACAACGCTGATCACGAGTTCTGATCAACGCTGACTGCACAAGAAGGCGACCTCCGGGTCGCCTTTTTCATGCCTGCCGTACACAAAACCCTGTGGGAGCGGGCTTGCTCGCGAAAGCGGTGTGTCAGTCAATTCATCTGTGTCTGACCCACCGCTTTCGCGAGCAAGCCCGCTCCCACAAGGGGGACTGCGTTTCTCCAAATCACTGCGCCATATCAAGCAAACGATAATTCCTCTTATTCAAACTCACTCGCCCTGTTAGACTTTGCGCCTTTGTTTTCGCCCGTCCGCAGGATGTCTGATGCCCTCGCTGCCGCTTCGCTTGTCCGCACTGTTTCTGGCCCTGGGCCTGAGTGCCTGCGATGACGCCCCGCGTTTTACCAAGGCTGAGCCGGGTGAAGCGCGTTCGGGCGGAGCGGCGACTGTGCGCAAGACCGATCAGAATGCGTTCTCGTTGCCTTCGGCCAATCTGCCGCCGTCGCGCCGGGTCGACTTCAGTGTCGGCAACAGCTTTTTCCGCAGTCCGTGGGTGATCGCCCCGTCGACCACCACCGCCCGCGATGGCCTCGGCCCGCTGTTCAACACCAACGCCTGCCAGAACTGCCACATCAAGGATGGTCGTGGACATCCGCCAACGCCGGATGCGGCGAACGCGGTGTCGATGCTGGTGCGTCTGTCGATTCCCGATTCGCCGGCCTATGCCAAAGTCATCGAGCAAGTCGGCGTGGTGCCCGAGCCGGTCTACGGCGGCCAGTTCCAGGACATGGCCGTGCCCGGGGTCACCCCGGAAGGCAAGGTGCGCGTCGAGTACACCCCGGTGCCGATCCGTTTCAAGGACGGCACCGAAGTCGAGCTGCGCAAACCGGTTCTGCAATTCACTCAGTTGGGCTACGGCCCGATGCACCCGGACACGCGTTTCTCGGCCCGCGTCGCACCGCCGATGATCGGCCTCGGCCTGCTCGAAGCCATTCCCGAAGAAGCGATCCTCGCCAACGCCGCCGCGCAGGCCAAAGAGAACAACGGCATTAAGGGTCGCGTAAATCGGGTCTGGGACGATGAGTTACAGAAAACCGTGGCCGGCCGTTTTGGCTGGAAAGCCGGACAACCGAATCTCAATCAGCAGAATGTCCACGCGTTTTCCGGGGACATGGGCCTGACCACCAGCCTGAGACCCTTCGATGACTGCACCGACGCGCAAACCGCGTGCAAGCAGGCGCCGAATGGCAATGGCCCGGACGGCGAGCCGGAAGTCAGCGACAACATCCTGCGTCTGGTGCTGTTCTACACACGCAACCTCGCAGTGCCGGCACGTCGTGGCGTCAACGACCAACAAGTGCTGGCCGGCAAAAACCTGTTCTTCCAGGCTGGCTGCCAGTCCTGCCACACACCGAAATACACCACCGCCGCCAACGCCGCCGAACCTGAACTGGCCAATCAAGTGATTCGCCCGTACAGCGACCTGCTGCTGCACGACATGGGCGACGGTCTGGCCGACAACCGCACTGAATTCAAGGCCTCCGGCCGCGACTGGCGCACCCCGCCGTTGTGGGGGATCGGCCTGACGCAAGCGGTCAGTGGTCACACTCAGTTTCTGCATGACGGCCGCGCCCGCAACCTGCTCGAAGCCGTGCTCTGGCATGGCGGCGAAGCGCAGCAGGCGCAGCAACAGGTTTTGTCTTTCAACGCCGAGCAGCGTGCTGCGCTGCTGGCGTTCTTGAACTCACTTTAAACACTTAAAAGAATCGGGAGCCCGACATGTTCCGTCCCAAGTTGTTGTTCACCAGCCTTGCCGCACTCGCCCTCGGCGCCTGCTCGCCGCAGGACCCGCAAGCAGTCACGTCGGCGGCCATCGCCAAATCGGTGATCCTGCCGACTTACACCCGTTGGGTCGAAGCCGACAAGCAACTGGCGGTCAGCGCCCTCGCCTACTGTCAGGGCAAGGAAACCCTGGAAACCGCTCGCGCCGACTTCCTGCACGCGCAGAAAGCCTGGGCCGAGCTGCAACCGCTGCTGATCGGCCCATTGGCCGAGGGCAACCGTTCGTGGCAGGTGCAGTTCTGGCCGGACAAGAAAAACCTCGTTGGTCGTCAGGTCGAGCAACTGGTGGTCGCCCAGCCGCAGATCGACGCCGCCGCTCTGGCCAAATCCAGCGTGGTGGTGCAGGGCCTGTCGGCTTACGAATACATCCTGTTCGATGAAAAACCGGACGTCGCCAATGCTGATCAGAAGGCCAAATACTGCCCACTGCTGATCGCCATCGGCGAGCGTCAGAAGCAACTGGCCGAAGAGATTCTGCAGAGCTGGAACAACACCGACGGCATGCTCGCGCAGATGAGCAAATTCCCCAACCAGCGCTACGCCGACTCTCACGAAGCGATCGCCGATCTGCTGCGTGTGCAGGTCACCGCCCTCGACACCCTGAAGAAAAAACTCGGTACGCCGATGGGCCGTCAGAGCAAGGGCGTGCCGCAGCCGTTCCAGGCTGATGCGTGGCGCAGCCAGTCGTCGCTGACCGCGCTGGAAGCCAGTCTGGCTGCAGCCAAAACCGTCTGGGAAGGCGTCGACAACAAAGGCCTGCGCGGTCTGCTGCCGGCCGAGCAGAAGCCCCTGGCGGACAAGATCGACGCCGCCTACGCCGCGTCGCTGAAACTGTTCGACAGCAGCCAGCGCTCGCTGACCGAAATGCTTCAGGACGACGCAGGTCGTCAACAACTCAACGATCTCTACGACAGCCTCAACGTCGTCCATCGCCTGCACGAAGGCGAACTGGCCAAGGCGCTGGGCATCCAACTGGGCTTCAACGCCAACGACGGTGACTGATGAGGGCAAGTGCCATGCTGCGACGCCAGGCTCTGACTTTAGGTAGTTTGCTGCTGGGAGCAGTGACACTGGGCGGCTGGACGCTGTTCAAGCGCAAGGATCAGAGCCCGCTGTTGCTCTCGGCGCGCGATGACACCGACGGCAAGCATTACGCCGTCGGTTATCGGCTGGACGGTACGCGGGTGTTCGCCACCGAGGTCGGCCAGCGCTGCCACGACATCATCAACCACCCGACGCTGCCGATCGCGCTGTTCGTCGCCCGCCGCCCGGGCACCGAGAGCTACCTGATCGATCTGCGCGACGGGACGTTGCTGCAAACCGTGACGTCGCAGCCGAACCGGCATTTCTACGGTCACGCCGTGGTGCACAAGGACGGCGAATACCTGTACGCCACCGAGAACGACACCACGGATCCGGGGCGTGGCCTGCTCGGGGTGTACAAGTTCGAAGGCGAGCGGCTGGTGCACAGCGGCGAGATTTCCACCCATGGCCTCGGCCCGCATCAGGTGTCGTGGATGCCCGATGGCGAAACCCTGGTGGTGGCCAACGGCGGGATTCGGACCGAGGCCGAAAGCCGCGTCGACATGAACCTCAACGCCATGGAACCTAGCCTGGTGCTGATGCAGCGTGACGGCACCCTGCTGAGCAAGGAAACCCTTTCCCAACAGATGAACAGCGTGCGTCACCTGGGCATCGCCAGCGACGGCACCATCGTCGCCGGCCAGCAGTTCATGGGCGCCTCGCATGAGCGTTCCGAGCTGTTGGCGATCAAGCGTCCGGGCCAGCCCTTCGTGGCATTCCCGGTGCCAGAGCATCAGTTGCAGTCGATGGGTCATTACACCGCCAGCGTCGCAGTGCACAGCGATCTGCGGCTGGTGGCGCTGACCGCGCCGCGTGGCAATCGCTTCTTCATCTGGGACCTGGACAGCGGCGAAGTGCGCCTCGACGCGCCGCTGCCCGATTGCGCCGGTGTTGGTGCGGTGAAGGACGGCTTCGTCGTGACCTCGGGTCAGGGTCGTTGCCGCTACTACGATTGCCGCCAGGATGAGCTGCTGGCCAAACCGCTGGAATTGCCGGCGGGGCTCTGGGACAACCATCTGCACTTGATCGCATAACCCACCTGTTCTGAGTACGACTCATAACCTGTGGCGAGGGGATTTATCCCCGATCGGCTGCGCAGCAGTCGCAAAACCATCGCACACGGTTCAATTGACAGACCGCGGTTTCAGGTTTTGGGGCGGCTTCGCCACCCATCGGGGATGAATCCCCTCACCACAGGTTCAGTGTTTAGACTTCCTCACTCCGTCCTCACTGTAATAACTGCCAGTTGGAATCCCCACCTGACTCGGAGTAATGTGCCCGCCTGTCTCACCTGATTTATCCAAGGAACTGGAAATATGCTGCGTCGCCGCATGCTGATCATGTTGGGTGTTGTCTTGCTGGTCGTCCTGGTATTGGGCGGGTACAAAGCCTTTTCGATCTACACCATGATCCAGGGCTTCTCCAAACCAAAACCGCCGATCAGTGTCGCCGTGGCCCGCGCCAGCGAACAGCCGTGGCAGATGCGTTTGCCCACCGTCGGCTCGCTCAAGGCCTTGCAAGGCGTCGAGCTGAGTCTTGAAGTCGCCGGCACCGTCACCGAACTCAAATTCGAATCCGGACAGAAGGTCAAGGCCGGGCAACCGCTGCTGCAGCTCGACAGCGCGGTCGAGACCGCCCTGCTGGAAACCGCCAAGGCTGACCTGGGACTGGCGCAACTGGATTTCGGTCGCGGCAGCCAACTGGTCGACAGCCGCGCGATCTCCAAAGGCGAGTACGACCGTCTCTCCGCCGTGTTGCAAAAGAACAAGGCCACGGTCAATCAGCTCAACGCTTCGCTGGCGAAAAAACGCATCCTCGCGCCGTTCAGCGGCACCATCGGCATCCGTCAGGTGGATGTCGGCGACTACCTCGCCAGCGGCACCAAAATCGCCACCCTGCAGGATCTGAGCAGCCTCTACGCCGACTTCTATGTGCCGGAGCAATCGGTGCCGAAACTGGCCATCGGTCAACCGGTACAGATCGGCGTCGCGGCCTATCCCGGGCAGAACTTCCCCGGCGCCATCAGCGCGATCAACCCGATTGTCGAGAGCACCACGCGCAATATTCTGGTGCGCGCGACCCTGGCCAACCCCGACGGCAAATTGCTGCCGGGCATGTTCGCCAGCCTCAACGTGTTGCTGCCCGATCCGCAGAAACACATCGTGGTGCCGGAAAGCGCGATCACCTACACCCTCTACGGCAACTCGCTGTACGTGGTCGGACAAAAGAAGGCCGAGGACGGCAGCGTCGAAAAAGACGACAAGGGCCAACCGGTACTGATCGCCGAACGTCGCTTCATCGAGACCGGTGAGCGCCGCGATGGCCTGGTGATGATCAACAAGGGCGTGCAGAGCGGCGAACAAGTAGTGACCGCCGGCCAGATCAAACTGGACAACGGCGCACACATTGCCATCAGCGACGACAAGACCCTCGGCGAGCAGAACAGTCCGCCTCGCGCCGACTGATCAAGGAATCCCCATGGCTTTTACCGATCCGTTCATCCGCCGCCCGGTGCTCGCCACCGTGGTCAGCCTGCTGATTGTGCTGCTGGGTTTCCAGGCCTGGAGCAAACTGCCGCTGCGCCAGTACCCGCAAATGGAAAACGCCCTGATCACGGTGACCACCGCCTACCCCGGGGCCAACGCCGAGACCATTCAGGGCTACATCACCCAACCGATGCAACAGAGCCTGGCCAGCGCCGAGGGCATCGACTACATGACCTCGGTCAGTCGCCAGAACTTCTCGGTGATCTCGATCTACGCGCGCATCGGTTCCAACACCGACCGTCTGTTCACCGAACTGCTGGCCAAGGCCAATGAGGTGAAGAACAAACTGCCGCAGGACGCCGAAGACCCGGTGCTGAGCAAGGAATCGGCCGACGCCTCGGCGCTGATGTACATCAGTTTCTTCAGCAAGGACTTGAGCAACCCGCAGATCACCGACTACCTGTCGCGGGTGATCCAGCCGAAACTGGCGACCCTGCCGGGCATGGCCGAGGCGGAGATTCTCGGTAATCAGGTATTCGCCATGCGCCTGTGGCTCGACCCGGTGAAGCTCGCTGGTTTCGGCCTCAGCGCCAGCGACGTGACCAACGCCGTGCGCCAGTACAACTTCCTCTCCGCCGCTGGCGAGGTGAAGGGCGAGTACGTGGTCACCAGCATCAACGCCAACACCGAACTGAAGTCCGCCGAAGCCTTCGCGGCGATCCCGCTCAAGGTCAGTGGCGACAGCCGCGTACTGCTCAGTGATGTCGCGCGGGTCGAGATGGGCGCGGAAAACTACGATTCGATCAGTTCGTTCGGCGGCACGCCGTCGGTGTACATCGGCATCAAGGCCACGCCGGGCGCCAACCCGCTGGATGTGATCAAGGAAGTGCGCAAGCTGATGCCGGAGCTGGAAGCGCAATTGCCGCCCAACCTCAAGAGCGAGATTGCCTACGACGCCACCCAGTTCATCCAGGCCTCGATCGACGAAGTGGTGAAAACCCTGTTTGAAGCGGTGCTGATCGTGATCGTCGTGGTGTTCCTGTTCCTCGGCGCGTTGCGCTCGGTGGTGATCCCGGTGGTGACCATCCCGCTGTCGATGATCGGCGTGATGTTCTTCATGCAGATGATGGGCTACTCGATCAACCTTCTGACCCTGCTGGCGATGGTGCTGGCCATCGGTCTGGTGGTAGATGACGCGATTGTGGTGGTGGAGAACATTCACCGGCATATCGAGGAAGGCAAGACGCCGCTGGAGGCCGCGCTGGAAGGTGCGCGGGAAATCGCCATGCCGGTGGTGTCGATGACCATCACCCTGGCGGCGGTGTATGCGCCGATCGGCTTCCTCACCGGGCTGACCGGGGCCTTGTTCAAGGAGTTCGCCCTGACCCTGGCCGGCGCCGTGGTGATCTCCGGGATCGTCGCCCTGACCCTGTCGCCGATGATGTGCGCCCTGCTGTTGCGCCACGAGGAAAACCCCAGTGGCCTGGCGCACCGCCTCGACCGCATTTTCGACGGTCTCAAGCGCCGCTACCAGAGCATGCTCCACGGCACATTGAACACGCGGCCGGTGGTGCTGGTGTTCGCGGTGATCGTGTTGTGCCTGATCCCGGTGTTTCTCAAGTTCACCAAGTCGGAACTGGCGCCTGACGAGGATCAGGGCATCATCTTCATGATGGCCACGGCCCCCCAGCCGACCAACCTCGATTACCTGAGCACTTACACCGACGAATTCATTAAGATCTTCAAGGAGTTTCCGGAGTACTACTCCTCGTTTCAGATCAACGGCTACAACGGTGTGCAGGCGGGCATCGGTGGCTTCCTGCTCAAGCCGTGGAACGAGCGCAGCCGCACGCAGATGCAGATCCTGCCCGAGGTGCAAGGCAAACTGGCGAGTATCCCCGGCCTGCAGATTTTCGGCTTCAACCTGCCCTCCTTGCCCGGCACCGGTGAAGGTTTGCCGTTCGAATTCGTGGTCAATACCGCCAACGACTACGAATTGCTGCTGCAAGTGGCCGACCGGATCAAGAAACGTGCGATGGAGTCGGGCAAGTTCGCCTTCGTCGACCTCGACCTGGCGTTCGACAAGCCGGAAGTGGTGGTCGATATCGACCGTGCCAAAGCCGCGCAGATGGGCGTGTCGATGCAGGATCTGGGTGGCACCCTGGCGACGCTGCTGGGTGAGGCGGAAATCAACCGATTCACCATCGAAGGCCGCAGTTACAAGGTGATTGCCCAGGTTGAACGACCGTACCGCGAAAACCCCGGCTGGCTGAACAACTACTACGTGAAGAACACCCAGGGCGAGCTGCTGCCGCTGTCGACCCTGATCAAGGTCAGCGACCGGGCGCGACCGCGCCAGCTCAACCAGTTCCAGCAACTCAACGCGGCGAAGATTTCCGGATTCCCGCTGGTCAGCATGGGCGAAGCCATCGACACCGTGCTGCAGATCGCCCGGGAGGAAGCGCCAGCCGGGTTTGCCTTCGACTATGGCGGCGCCTCGCGCCAGTACGTGCAGGAAGGCAGCGCTCTATGGGTAACCTTCGCCCTGGCGCTGGCGATCATTTTCCTGGTGCTTGCAGCGCAGTTCGAGAGCTTCCGTGATCCGCTGGTGATTCTGGTGACGGTGCCGCTGTCGATCTGTGGTGCGTTGATTCCGCTGTTCCTTGGCTGGTCGAGCATGAACATCTACACCCAGGTCGGGCTGGTAACCCTGATCGGGCTGATCAGCAAGCACGGGATCCTGATCGTCGAGTTCGCCAACCAACTGCGCAAGGACAAGGGCCTGACCGCGCGCGAAGCGGTCGAGGAAGCGGCGGCAATCCGCTTGCGCCCGGTGTTGATGACCACGGCGGCGATGGTGTTCGGCATGGTGCCGTTGATTCTGGCGACCGGTGCGGGCGCCGTGAGCCGGTTCGATATCGGCACCGTGATTGCAACGGGGATGTCGATCGGCACCCTGTTTACGCTGTTTGTGCTGCCGTGCATCTACACCCTATTGGCGAAACCCGATCCGAAATAACAGCGATTTACCCTTGTGGGAGCGGGCTTGCTCGCGAAAGCGTCAGGTCAGTCAACAGCCATGCTGAATGTGCCGGCCCCTTCGTGAGCAAGCCCACTCCCACCCTTGATCGCGGCCAGCCCCCCAATCCTTCATCCACCACAGTCCCCTG